>WHST01000177.1 GCA_009379955.1 Streptosporangiales bacterium
CAACGTCGGCTGATCGTTTACAGTTCTGAACACGATGGCCTCGATCCCTTCTAGCCCAAGGGTTCGAGGCCATCCTCTCCACCACCAGCCACCACATCATCGACCGCCACGCTGCGACTTTTTCAGGTCGAAGTAGGTAGGGACAACCCCCGCGCGTCTGGCAGGCCTACCCGATGGCTCGGAGTGCCGGCGGATCGTAGTCTGCGCTCAGACCATGAAGGAGTTGCCATGTCCTCAGCGGTGCCTGCGCGGACCCGTCGAACCGGAGCGATCGTCGCCGTGGTCCTCGTCGTGGGCGCGGCGGTCAGCATCGCCTTCGCCCTGCGCGACTCGTTCGGCGGGGACGGCGTGTCGGGTACGCGCACCCTGTCGGCGTCGGCGAAGCACCTCTTCGTCGACGTCGAGTCCGGTGACGTCACCGTGCGCAAAGGCAGCACAGACGACGTGCGCCTCACGCGCACCGTCCGCGGCCGTAGCCCCAGGATCGTGGAGGAGTCGCGGAACGACGGTGTCCACGTCTCCGCGGACTGCCCGGCCTTCACGTTCGGCCGGTGCGACGTGAGCTACGAGATCGTCGTGCCCGCGGACATGCGGGTCGAGATCGACGCGTCGAGCGGCGCGGTCCAGGTCGACGGCGTGACGGGTGGCACCCAGGTCGAGGCGTCGTCCGGCACCATCACGGCGAAGGACCTCGGCGGTGAGGTCGAGCTGGAGAGCTCGTCCGGCGACGTGAACGTCACCGGCGCGTCGGGCAACCTCGACGTCAGCGCCAGCTCGGGCGAGATCAAGGCCGACGGCCTCACGGGCGGCCGGGTCAAGGCCGAGTCCTCCAGCGGCGACGTCGTCCTCGGCTTCGCCGCCGCGCCGGACCGCGTGGAGCTCGACGTGAGCTCCGGCGACGCGACCATCACCCTGCCCGGCGGCTCCACGACGTACAAGGTCGACGTCGAGACGTCGTCGGGTGACGAGCAGGTCGACGTGCCCACCGACCCCGACGCCGCGCACGAGATCACGGTCGAGGCGTCGTCGGGCGACGTCACCATCAGCCGCCGCTGACCGTTGCCGTGACCCGCGTTCAGGCGTGGTCGAGGAGCCAGGTGGTGGAGTACTCGGTCTCGTCGATGCCGAAGGCGTCGGCGTCCTCGGTCCACTGGTGCTGCATGTCGCGGACGGTGACGAGTGCGACGGTCGCGCCCTTCGGGCACTGCGCGGTGAAGCTGCGGACGCGGGCGTTCTCCGGCGCGCGGCTGGCGAGCCGCCCCGTACACCCGTTGCGCGCGGCCACCGTGTCGACGGTGTCGCGCACGGGTAACAGCTCGGTCTGCAGGCTGACCCGCCATCGGCTGCCCGCGAACGGCACCGTGCTGTCCTGCATGCCGTGGATGGCGATGACGGGGACGTCCGAGGTCTGGTCGCAGGGGCTGACGAGCGTGCCGGACAGGAGCGCGAACCCGCTGAACGGCTGGTCGGCTTGGCAGGCGACGCGGTAGCCGAGCATCGCGCCGTTGGAGTAGCCGTGGTAGAAGATCCGGTCGGGATCGGCGCCGTACTGGCTCACCAGTCGGCGGGCCAGGTTGTTGATGAACTTCACGTCGGAGGTGTCCGCCGAGGGCGCGCCGCCGCAGCAGGTGCCGGCGTTCCACGCGTGCTGGCCGTCGGCGTACCTCAGGCCCTGGGGGAACGCGACGATCCAGCCGTTGCGCTCCGCGAGGTCGAGGTAGCTCGTCTGCCTGATCATGGCCGGCGCACTGCCCGTGTAGCCGTGCACGGCGACGAAGGCGGGGGCGCCCGCGCGGACGCGGGACGGGATGTAGACCAGGGCCTTGCGCGTCACGCCGCGGACCTGCAGCCGCAGCTCCTTGATGTCCGCGAGCCTGGCGAGGCGGTCGTGGCCCGGCGAACTGGTCTCGAACTCGTCGTCGACGTCGCCACTGGCCGCGGCGGACGGCCGCGCCGACTCCTCGTTGCCGACACCCGCGGCGACCCGTCCACCGAGGCTCGGTGCCAGCAGGACCGCGACGAGCACACCGACACCCGCGATGAGCGTGGCGGCGGCGATGCGTGGGCCGACGGGACGAGCGGGAGGGGTGGTAGGGCGGTTACCGCCGTCTGCCATGGACGTTCCTCACCGTGCCCCCGAGTTGTCGACCGAACGAAATGGTACGGGGTGCGGTCACCCCGGATGACACGCACGTGCCCCCTGCGCGCGGATTTGTGGACGTCGACGACACTCCCGGCGGTTGCGCGTGAACGCAGGCGAATCGTGCCATCACGCTCCGTATCGGGCAGCCGGGACCCGGTATGTGAGGATCGGGAGATGGCGAACCGGTTGGCTGACTCGACCAGCCCGTACCTGTTGCAGCACAAGGACAACCCGGTCGACTGGTGGCCCTGGTGCGAAGAGGCGTTCGCCGAGGCGCGGGACCGCGACGTGCCGGTGCTCCTGAGCGTCGGCTACTCGGCCTGCCACTGGTGTCACGTGATGGCGCACGAGTCGTTCGAGGACGCCGACACCGCCGAGCGGATGAACGCCGGGTTCGTCTGCGTGAAGGTCGACCGGGAGGAGCGCCCCGACGTCGACGCCGTGTACATGGAGGCCACCCAGGCGATGACCGGCCAGGGCGGCTGGCCGATGACCGCGTTCCTCACCCCGGCCGGCGAGCCGTTCTACTGCGGCACGTACTTCCCGCGGCCGCAGTTCCACGCGTTGCTCGACGGCGTGACCCGCGCGTGGACGCAGAAGCGCGCCGCGGTGCTCGAGCAGGGCGCCGAGGTCGTCCGGGTGCTCGGTGGCAGGGACCTCGACGTCACCGGCGTGCCGGTGACGGCGGACCAGCTCGACACCGCCGTCGACGTGCTCCGCCGCGAGTACGACGAGGCGCGGGGAGGGTTCGGCGGAGCGCCCAAGTTCCCGCCGTCCATGGTGCTCGAGTTCCTGCTGCGCGCGCACGCCAGGTCGGGATCGGCCGAGGCGCTGCACATGGTCGAGGGCACGTGCGAGGCCATGGCCAGGGGCGGCGTGTACGACCAGCTCGACGGCGGCTTCGCCCGCTACTCCGTCGACGCCGGCTGGGTCGTCCCGCACTTCGAGAAGATGCTGTACGACAACGCGCTGCTGCTCCGGGTCTACGTGCACTGGTGGCGCGCGACGGGCTCGGCGCTCGCCAAGCGCGTCGCCGAGGAGACCGCCGACTTCCTCCTCACCCGGCTCCGGACCGGCGACGGTGGTTTCGCGTCCGCGCTCGACGCCGACACCGACGGCGTCGAGGGCCTGACGTACGTATGGACACCGGCGCAGCTGCGCGAGGCGCTCGGCGACGACGATGGCGCATGGGCGGCGGAGCTCTTCGGGGTCACCGAGCAGGGCACCTACGAGCACGGCGCGTCGACGCTCCAGCTGCGCCGTGACCCCGACGACGAGCTGCGCTTCGCCGCGGTGAGGCGCAGGCTCCGGGTCGTCCGGGGCGAGCGCCCGAGCCCCGGTCGCGACGACAAGGTGGTCGCGGCATGGAACGGCCTCGCGATCGCGGCTCTCGCCGAGGCCGGAGCGCTGCTCGGCGAGCCCGTGTACGTCGGCGCGGCCACCGACGCCGCCGCGCTGCTGCGCGACGTCCACGTCTCCGGCGGCCGGCTGCTCCGCGCCTCGCGTGACGGGGTCGCGGGGCCGCACGCGGGCGTGCTGGAGGACTACGGTGACGTCGCCGAGGGCCTGCTCGCGCTGTACGCGGTGACCGGCGACGCGGCCCACGTCGACCTCGCCGGCACCCTGCTCGACACCGTCCTCGACCGGTTCACCACGCCGGGAGGCGGCTTCCACGACACGCCTGACGACGGCGAGCAGCTCGTCGTCAGACCCCGCGACCCCACCGACGGCGCCACGCCGTCCGGCTGGTCCGCGGCATCGAGCGCGCTGCTCTCGTACGCCGCGCTGACCGGGTCGGCGCGGCATCGCGAGGCGGCGACCGGCGGCCTCGGTCTGTACGCGCGGCTGGCCGAGCGTGCCCCGAGGTTCGCCGGGTGGGGTCTCGCGGCGGCCGAGGCGGCGGTCGACGGTCCCGTCGAGGTCGCCGTCGTCGGCGAGCCCGACGACCCGGCGCGACGCGAGCTGCACGAGACCGCGCTGCGGTCGCTCCCGGCCGGCGGCGTGCTGGCCCTCGGCACACCGGACGACGACGGCGGGGTGCCGCTGCTCGCCCACCGCGGCCTCGTCGACGGCGCGGCGGCGGCCTACGTCTGCCGCGGGTTCGTCTGCGAGCGACCGCTGACCGACCCGGCCGAGCTGCACGCCACCCTGACCTGAGATCATCACTGGCCACCGTGCTGTAACCGTGTAATCATCATTACATGAGTGAGTACGAGAGCGAGATCGAACGGCTGCGGGGCTGGTTCGCCGGCCGGCTGCCGGAGGACTGGTTCACCGGGCCATCCGAGATCGTGGTGGACCGGGACGAGGTGACCGTCGTCGGGACGATCGCCGCACCGAAGGTGGCCGACGACGCCGCCGACGCCGAGCGTGGTTCCGCCGAGAAGGGCAGGATCAAGCAGTTCAGGGAGAGCACGCGCGACCAGCGGATCAGGATCGCCCGCGAGCTCGAGCGCGTCTCCGAGCGCAAGGTCGCGTGGGGCGCCGTCTGCGGCGACACCCGCGAGCTCTTCACCACGTTGTCGAGTCCGGTCATGACGCGCCTGCGGCAGCCGGAGCGGCAGGTACTCGACACCCTGGTCGAGTCCGGGGTGGCCCGCTCACGGTCGGACGCCCTCGCGTGGTGCGTCCGCCTCGTCGGCAGGAACGCCGACAGCTGGCTCGCCGAGCTCCGCGACGCGATGCAGCACGTCGAGCGGGTCCGCGCCCAGGGTCCGGAGACGAGCTGAGACACTTCTCTGCCAGACTGGTCACGCTGAGTCAAAGGTCACGTGATCAAGAGGGGGCAGAGATGATCAAGGACGCGCTCAAGCCACTGCGGGAGCCGGTGGCCTGGCTCCTCCTCGGCAGTGTGGCCCTGACGTTCGTCGCCGGGCTGATCGGCCTGTTCGGTGACCCGTCCGACATCCTGTCCAACGCGTATTACGGCACGTCGAGCTTCGTCAATCTCACCGTCGCCGCCGCCCTCGTCGGCGCGGTGCTGCTGGTGACCGTGATGCCCGACAAGACCGGCCTGGCGCGGCCGATCACTCTCGCCGCGATGATCGCCGCCGGCGTGATGGTGTTGCTCGGGATCATCACGTTGTTCGTCGGCCTCTTCTACACCGGCCCGCCCAGCCCGACCGGCGAGAGCTACGGCCCGTCCGCCGCCGCCAAGATCGAGCACTTCGTCTTCACCCTGCCGGCACTGGCGTTGACCCTCGTCCCGCTGCTCGTCGGCATCGCGGTGTTCCGCACCTCGGAGATGTCGCCGCCGGCACCGCAGCAGCAGCAACAGCCGCCGCAGGGTTACTACGGACAGCAGCCCGCACCCGGGTTCCCGCAGCAACAGCAGCAGCCGTACGGCGGCGGCTGGCAGGGCGGTCCGCCACCCCAGCAGGGCGCACCGCAGGGTTACGGGCAGGGTCAGCCGCAGCAGGGCTACGGACAGGGCTGGTCCCAGTAGCGCCGGCGTGAGGCACGTCACCTACGCGGGGTGAACTGAGCCACTGGGGCCTGGTGGGGCGGTGGCGTAACATCGCCTTCAATCACCCCCGTTGAGCGGACCGCGCGGCATTCCGCTCTCTCGCCGTTTCACGGCTTTCCGCGGCCGCGAAGGAGGCGTCGTGTCCGACATCGCCGGCTTGGAGCAGGCTCCGACGAGGCACCGCGGACTGATCGACTGGGTCCGCGAGATCGCCGAGCTGACTCAGCCCGACAGGATCGAGTGGTGTGACGGCTCGGACGAGGAGTGGTCGCGGCTCACTGCGGAGCTCGTCGAGCGTGGCACGCTGCATCCGTTGAACCCGGAGAAGCGACCGAACAGCTTCCTCGCCCGCTCGGAACCGAGCGACGTCGCACGCGTCGAGTCCCGCACCTACATCTGCTCGGAACGGGCGGAGGACGCGGGTCCCACGAACAACTGGATCGACCCGCAGGACATGCGGTCGACGTTCAAGGAGCTCTTCGCCGGCAGCATGCGCGGACGCACGATGTACGTCGTCCCGTTCTGCATGGGTCCGCTCGGCTCGCGGCTGTCCGCGCTCGGCGTCGAGATCACCGACTCCGCCTACGTCGCCATCTCCATGCGGGTGATGACCCGGATGGGCCGCGCCGTGCTCGAGGAGCTCGGCGACGACGGCTTCTTCGTGCGCGCCGTGCACTCCGTCGGCGCTCCGCTCGAGCCGGGCCAGCAGGACGTGCCGTGGCCCTGCAACGACACGAAGTACATCTCGCATTTCCCGGAGACCAGGGAGATCTGGTCGTACGGATCGGGCTACGGCGGCAACGCGCTGCTCGGCAAGAAGTGCTACGCGCTGCGCATCGCGAGCGTGATGGCGCACGATGAGGGTTGGCTCGCCGAGCACATGCTGATCCTCAAGGTCACCCCGCCGGACGGCGAGCCGCGCTTCGTCACGGCCGCCTTCCCGTCCGCCTGCGGCAAGACCAACCTCGCCATGCTCGTCCCGACGGTCCCCGGTTGGAAGGTCGAGACGGTCGGCGACGACATCGCCTGGCTGCGTTTCGGCGACGACGGCAGGCTGTACGCGATCAACCCGGAGTTCGGGTTCTTCGGCGTCGCGCCCGGCACGAGCCCGAAGACCAACCCGAACGCGATCGCGACGCTCGACCGCGACTGCGTCTACACCAACGTGGCACTGACCGACGACGGTGACGTGTGGTGGGAGGGGCTCACGAAGGAGCCGCCGGCGCACCTCGTCGACTGGAGGGGCAACGACTGGACCCCCGACAGCGACAAGCCTGCCGCACACCCCAACTCCCGGTTCACCGTGCCCGCGTCGCAGTGCCCGAGCATCGCACCGGAGTGGGAGGACCCCGCCGGCGTGCCGATCTCGGCGATCCTCTTCGGCGGTCGCCGCGCGTCCGCGGTCCCGCTGGTGACCGAGGCGTTCTCGTGGCAGCACGGCGTGTTCCTCGGTGCCAACGTCGCGTCCGAGCGCACGGCCGCGGCCGAGGGCACGGCGGGCGAGCTGCGCCACGACCCGTTCGCGATGCTGCCGTTCTGCGGCTACAACATGGGTGACTACTTCGCCCACTGGCTGCGGCTCGGCGAGCAGGCCGACGCCGAGAAGCTGCCGCGGATCTTCTTCGTCAACTGGTTCCGCAAGGGCGACGACGGCTCGTTCCTGTGGCCCGGGTTCGGGGAGAACAGCCGGGTCGTGAAGTGGGTCGTCGACCGCGTCAACGGCCGCGCCGAGGCGTACGACACCCCCCTCGGCCGGCTGCCCACCAGGGACTCCCTCGACGTCAGCGGGCTCGACGTCGACGACGACGCGCTCCGGCAGCTCCTCGAGGTCGACCGTGAGGTGTGGAAGCGCGAGGCCTCCCTCATCCCCGACCACTTCGCGACGTTCGGCGACCGGCTGCCGGCGCAGCTGCGCGAGGAGTACGAGGCGCTGGTCAACCGCCTCGGCAGCTGAGGCGTCCAGAGAGCGTGCTTCCCGGAGCGAAGTGTCGCCGGGACGAGTAGCCTGCGTCTCGGTGGACGACTTGGGAGAAGCTGCATGGCTCTGAGCGACCTTGTCTACGGTCTGTACGAGCGTCGGCTCGAACGGCAGCTGACTCCGCAGAAGGTGCCGAGGCACATCGGCGTCATCATCGACGGCAACCGGCGCTGGGCGAAGTCGTACGGCCAGTCGTCGCGCTTCGGGCACCGCAAGGGCGCCGACAAGATCGAGGACCTCCTCGGCTGGTGCGAGGAGGTCGGTGTCGAGGTCGTCACCGTCTGGCTGCTGTCGACCGAGAACGTCGGGCGACGGTCACCCGCGGAGCTGAAGGAGCTCTTCGGCATCGTCGAGGACGTCATCGGCTCGATCGCGTCCGTCGGCAGGTGGCGGGTGCACCCGATGGGCGCGCTCGACCTGCTGCCCGACTCGACGGCCAGGCTCCTCAAGGAGCTCGCCGACCAGACCCGCGACATCGAGGGGCTCACGGTCAACGCGGCGATCGGGTACGGCGGGCGTCGCGAGATCGCCGACGCCGTGCGGGCCCTGCTGCACGACCACGCCGGCCGCGGCACCACGATCGAGGAGCTCGCCGAGGTGATCGACGTCGAGCACATCGCCGAGCACCTCTACACCCGTGGGCAGCCCGACCCCGACCTGGTGATCCGCACCTCGGGTGAGCAGCGGCTCGGCGGCTTCCTGCTCTGGCAGAGCGTCTACAGCGAGTTCTACTTCTACGAGGGCTACTGGCCGGCCTTCCGCAAGGTCGACTTCCTCCGGGCCCTGCGGGCGTACGGCCAGCGGGAACGCCGCTTCGGCAAGTAGGGCACGTCTGACGCCCGGGGCGTCACGGAGCGTCGACGACCCACGTGCGCGGGCGTGTCGGATGCAACGACCCGTGTCGACCGGGTAGTTTCGACGCGGCGGAGGGCATCCGTTCTCCGCTCGGGAGGTCCGCACCTTTGCCAGCACTCGCGCAAGGGAAGGGCCCGGTTTCCAGGCCCGCGCGGTCCCGGTCCCGGCCCTTCGAGTAGCGGCGTCCGGGGGACGCCAGGGGGAGTGCGCATGGCAACGACGAACCGCCGCCGTGCCGCCGGAGGCGAACGGCGCACCTACGTTCTCGACACCAGTGTCCTGCTCGCAGACCCGATGGCGATCCGCCGTTTCGCCGAACACGAGGTCGTGCTCCCGATCGTCGTCGTGACCGAGCTCGAGGGAAAACGACACCACCCCGAGATCGGCTACTTCGCGCGCCAGGCGCTGCACATGCTCGATGACCTGCGCGTACGCCACGGCCGGCTCGACGTCGCACTGCCGCTGAACGACGTGGGCGGCACTCTGCGGGTCGAGCTGAACCACACCGACGCCGGCGTCCTCCCTGCCGGGTTCAGGCTCGGCGACAACGACACGCGCATCCTCAGTGTGGCACGCAGCCTCGCCGCCGAGGGCTCCGACGTCACGCTCGTCAGCAAGGATCTTCCGCTCCGGGTGAAGGCGTCCTCGGTCGGGCTCGCGGCCGAGGAGTACCGCGCCGAGCTCGCCGTGGAGTCGGGCTGGACGGGCATGGCCGAGGTCGACGTCGGCTCCGACGTCCTCGACCAGCTCTACGGCAGCGGCTTCGCCGACATCGAGGAGGCGCGCGAGCTGCCGTGCCACACCGGCCTCGTGCTGATGTCGGAACGCGGCAGCGCGCTCGGTCGGGTGACGCCGGACAAGCAGGTACGCCTCGTTCGCGGCGACCGCGAGGCGTTCGGCCTGCACGGGCGCAGCGCGGAGCAGCGGATCGCGCTCGACATCCTCCTCGACGAGGAGATCGGCATCGTCTCGCTCGGCGGCCGAGCCGGCACCGGCAAGTCGGCGCTCGCCCTGTGCGCCGGCCTCGACGCCGTCCTCGAACGCCGCCAGCATCGCAAGGTCGTGGTGTTCCGCCCGCTGTACGCCGTCGGCGGCCAGGAGCTGGGATACCTGCCAGGCACCGAGGCCGAGAAGATGTCACCCTGGGGCCAGGCGGTGTTCGACACCCTGTCCGCGGTGACATCCCACGACGTGATCGACGAGGTCGTCGACAGGGGCATGCTCGAGGTGCTGCCGCTGACCCACATCAGGGGACGCTCGCTGCACGACTGCTACGTCATCGTCGACGAGGCCCAGTCACTCGAACGCGGTGTGCTGCTGACCGTGCTGTCGCGGATCGGCGCCGGATCGCGGGTCGTGCTCACCCATGACGTCCAGCAGCGCGACAACCTGCGCGTCGGCCGGCACGACGGCGTGGTCGCGGTGGTGGAGAAGCTCAAGGGCCACCCGCTGTTCGCCCATGTGACGCTGACTCGAAGTGAGCGGTCGCCGATCGCGGCGCTCGTCACGGAGCTGTTGGAGGAGAGTCCGGGGTCTCTGGACTCCTGAAGCTCTTGCTGTCGGGGCCGCTGCCCTTGTCTCGTGGGGCGCTGCCTCTGAAGCGTCCCGGGTTTCATGCCGTCTTCTTGTTGGCGGCATCACCGGGTGGTGGGCCGGGTTGGTGAGCGTAGTGGGCCAGTTCGTGTTCCTCGGGTGTGGTGTTGTCGAGGAGGCCGTGGAGTCGGTGGTTGTTGTAC
>WHST01000178.1 GCA_009379955.1 Streptosporangiales bacterium
GCCCGCCGAGCATCTCCGCAGCGAACGCCACCAGCCGCGGCCTGACCTGGTCCATCTCCTCCGGGGTCACGGATCAGAACACGACCACATCACGAGCCGGATCAGCGGTAGCGACACACGTAACAAAGTACTACTAGGCCGGACCCCCGCCCTTCGGGACACGGGTGGGCGCTCGGTCGACCGGGGCGTGGACTCGCTCGGCACCGATGCGGACCATCCGTGCCTTGCCCCACTCGCCCAGCGGGCCGAGCGCCTCGTTGAGCGACTGCCCGTCGCGCGTCAGCGAGTACTCGACGCGCGGCGGCACCTCGCGGTACACCTCGCGATGGACGAGACCGTCCTCCTCCATCTCACGAAGGTGCTGGACGAGCATCTTCTCGCTCACGCCGGGCAGGCCACGGCGCAGCTCGCCGAAGCGGCGAGCGCCGTGGGTGTCGAGCTCCCAGAGGATCAGCGTCTTCCACTTGCCCGACACGACGTCCATCGCCGCGTCGATGCCGCAGAAGTAGGGGCCACTGCGCCGCGTGTCCTTCACCCCTGCCTCCTTACCAAGAAGTACGTACCGAACAAGGTAGTGGGTACTTGTCCACCCCGCCGGTGGCACGGAGGATCGAGCAATGACGACGACCACGATTCCGGTGACGACGCTCGGCCTCGGCGCGATGGGCGCCGCACTCGCCGCCGCCCTGGTCAGGGCAGGCCACCCCACGACGGTGTGGAACCGCACCCCGGGCCGAGCCGGCGACCTGCCGGATCTCGGCGCCTCGGAAGCCGCATCGATCCGCGACGCCGTGACGGCCAGCCCGGTCGTGGTGGCATGCCTGCTCGATCACGCGTCGGTGCACGAGACCCTCGACCCGGTGGTGGGCGCGCTGGCGGGACACACGCATCTACGAGTCGCTGCGCGCACACGGTGCGCGTTGACCGAGTCCACCTCACCCGGCACCGCTCGGACCGCGGCCATAGGGTCGGGCCATGGCACGGTCCAACGACGAGGTCGCGGCGGTCCTGCGAGAGTACGCGGACCTCGTTGCGATCACCGGCGGCGAGGCCTACCGGGCACGCGCGTACGAGAAGGCGGCACGGGCCGTGGCCGGGCACCACGCCGACGTGGCCGAGCTCGACGTCAAGGGACTGCAGGGCATCCCGAACGTCGGCAGGTCACTGGCCGAGAAGATCACGGCGTTCCTCGCCACCGGGCGGATGGCCCAGGTGGAGGCGCTCAGGGAGAAGATCCCGGACGGGGTCAGGCAGCTCACCGCGATCCCGACGCTGGGCCCGAAGAAGGCGCTGGTGCTCTACGAGGAGCTCCACGTCTCGTCCGTCGACGAGCTGGTCGAGGCGATCGACGCCGGCCGGCTGGCCGATCTCAAGGGCTTCGGCGAGAAGACCGCCGAGAACATCCGGCACGGCATCGACCTGCTGCGCGCCGACGGCGGCCGGGTGCACGTCGACGTCGCGCTCGAGCTCGCCGAGGAGACGGTCGCCGCGCTCGCCGGTGTGCCCGGCTGTGTGAGGTGCACGTACGCCGGCTCCCTGCGCAGGATGCGCGAGACCATCGGCGACGTCGACATCCTCGCGGCGTCCGACGACTCCGCGCCGCTGATGGAGGCGTTCACCGCGCTGCCGTACGTCGCTGAGGTCGTCGCCAGTGGCCACACCAAGACCTCGATCCGCACGCGCCAGGGCCTGCAGATCGACCTGCGCGTGGTGCCGCCGGTGGCGTGGGGCGCGGCGCTGCAGTACTTCACCGGGTCCAAGGCGCACAACATCCGCACGAGGGAGCGGGCCGTACGCGCGAAGCTCAAGCTGTCGGAGTACGGCCTGTTCGACGTGGAGTCGGGCGAACGCATCGTGTCGGAGACCGAGGAGGAGGTCTACGAGCGGCTCGGGCTGCCGTGGATCCCGCCGACGCTGCGCGAGGACCGCGGCGAGATCGAGGCGGCGCTGCGCGGTGAGCTGCCCGCCCTCGTCGCCGTCGACGACCTCAGGGGTGACCTGCACACCCACACCGACCTCACGGACGGCCTCGCGTCGCTCGACGACATGGTCGCCGCGGCGGCCGTGCGCGGGTACGAGTACTACGCCGTCACCGACCACGCGCCGAACCTCGTCATGCAGCGCATGACGGACGAGAAGATGCTCGCCCAGCGCGAGCGGGTGGCGAAGCTGGCCGAACGGTTTCCGGCGATGACTCTGCTGCACGGCACCGAGCTCAACATCGACCCCGACGGCGAGGTCGACTGGCCCGCCGGGTTCCTCGCCGGGTTCGACGTGTGCGTCGCCTCGGTGCACTCGCACTTCGGGCAGAGCCGGGAGGAGATGACGCGCCGCATCGTCCGCGCCTGCGAGAACCCCCACGTCAACGTCATCGGCCATCCGACCGCACGGAAGCTGGGCAAGCGTCCGGCGATCGACTTCGACCTCGACGAGGTGTTCGCGGCCTGCGCGCGTACGGGCACGGCCCTGGAGATCAACGCGCACCCGGACCGCCTCGACCTGAAGGACGACCACGTCGACCGGGCGCGACGGCACGGCGTGCGGTTCGCGATCGACAGCGACTCACACGCGATCGGCCACCTCGACAACATGCGGTACGGCGTCGGCATGGCCCAGCGCGGCTGGCTCACTCCCGACGACGTCGTCACCACCTGGCCGCTGGAACGGCTGCGCACCTTCCTCGCGAAGGGGCGCTGACCTCGCCGGTCAGCTGGCGGTGCTCGGCGTCGTCGCCGTTCCCTCGGCCTCCGGGGTCTCGACGTCCTGGCCGATCGGCTCCCACCTGATCAGACCGAGCGCCAGCAGTCCCGTCAGCGGGATCACCATCAGGGCGAGCATCGTCTTCGACAGGCCCGCGACAGCCATGATGAGCGGGAACACGTAGAAGCCGAGGATCGTGCCGATCCGCGACATGCTCTCGGCCCAGCCCATGCCGATGCCCCGCATCTCGGTCGGGTACGACAGCGCGGCCATCGTCTTGCCCTGCGCACCTGGGCCGAACGAGTGGCCGAAGATGAGCACGCCGACCAGCAGCGCGGCGACGACGCCGGGCACCGCATCGCCCACCACGCCGAGCAGCAGCATGCATCCGGCGACGATGCAGTACCCGGTGATGGCGAGCTTGCGCAGCCCCCACTTCTGCGTGAGGAACGGCTGCGTCGTGCCGCCGAGGACGCCGAAGAGGTTGATGACGATCGTGCCGAGGATCGCGAAGAGCACGCCCTTGCCCAGCAGGAGCGCCACGATGACCGGGATGTAGAAGCCGACCGCGAAGTACTCCATGGACTGCGTGCCGGAGATGAGCGAGGCCAGCGCGGTGCGGGCGCGGTACTTGGGGGTGAACAGCGCGCGGAACCCGGGGAGCCGCTTCACCGCCTCCTGGCCCGCGGCCTGGTCGACGACCACGGTGATGCCGTAGCTCTTCTCCAGGATCTTGGCGGCCTCGCGCAGCCCGAGCCGGTGGGCGGCCCACATCGGGCTCTCCTCGGTGAACTTCAATCGGAGCAGCAGGACGATCAGCGCCGGCACCGCGCCGAACCCGACCGCCCAGCGCCACAGGTCGCCGCCGACACCCGCGAAGTAGAACGGCAGCGCGACGAGGCCCGTGACGACCACGGCGACGTACCACATCGACTGCCACATGTTGACGTACTTGCCCTTGCTCGCGCGGTTGGTGAACTCCGCGACGAAGCTGAACGACGCGGGCATGTCGACGCCCACGCCGAAGCCGAGCAGGAACCTGAAGACGAGCAGCACCTCGAGGTTGGGACTCAGACCCGCACCGATGGCGGCGACCACGAACAGGATGAGGTCGAGGACGAAGAGCTTGTACCGGCCGATCCGGTCGACGAGATAGCCGCCGATCAGTGCCCCGAGGAGCGCGCCGACGGCCATCGCCGCGGTCATCGTGCCGACCTGGAACGCGGAAAGGGCGAACTCGGCCTTCAGCGAGTCGACTCCGATGCCGAGGCTGGTGAAGTCGTACGCGTCGACGAAGATGCCGCCGAGCGCGATGAAGACGAGGATCTTCGTGCGGCGCGTGCCCTTGGGATGGGAGTCGACGAAGTCGATGATGTCGCGCTTCGTCCTGACGGTGATCGTCCCGGGCGTCGTTGCCGTCATGCCGTCATGCCTCCGTCGGCGGGGAGAGTCTCTCGTAGAGCCGGTACACGGCGCTGGTGTCGTCGGCCGCCCAGTCGCGTCCGGCGAGTGCGTTGACCTGGTCGACCGTCGTCGCGACGAACGACGGGCCGCCGACCTGGCGTGCGAGCTGCAGCGCGAGCCTGTTGTCCTTCTGCAGCAGGCCGAGTCCGAAGTTCGGCGAGAAGTCGCCGCTGGGGATCCGCCTGCTGAGGTGGCCGAAGAGCGGCGACACGGTGGCGGCGCCGGACGTGCCGACGATCGCGGCGAACCGCTCCGGCGGGACGCCCGCCAGCCGCGCGACGTTGAACACCTCGGCCGTGACCGCGTTGATGGCACCGAACATCAGGTTGTTCAGCAGCTTCACCGTCGAACCCGAGCCGACGTCGCCGGCGTGCACGACCTGCTTGGCGATACTGCGCTCGAGCAGGTCGCGCACATGCTCGATGCGGTCGGCAGGACCGCCCGCCACGAGCGTCCACTCCCCACACGCCTCGGGACGCCCGAGCACCGGCGACTCGACGTACGTCGCGCCGCCCGCACCGACGATGCGCGCCGCCTCCTGCGCGGTCGTGGGGTCGATGGTGGAGATGTCGACGACGACCGCGTTGGCGGGCAGCCCGGCGAGAACGTCGCGTGCGAGGGCGAGCACGTCGGCCGGCATCGGCACCGAGACGAGCACGACCTCGGCGCCCTGCACGGCCGCGTCGGCGGTGTCGACCACCGTGACGTTGTCGTCGGCGGCGGCACGATCCCTGGCCGCCGGCAGCGGGTCGAACCCGGTCACGGACGCGCCTGCCGCGGCGAGTCTCGTGGCCGCCCGTCCTCCCATGTTCCCCAGCCCCAGGACGGAAACGGCCCGGCCCATCGTCTCGCCTCCCTTGACAGAACTGCATGTAATTGAGAAGAACTGCATGTAGCATTCTCGCCAACCGCGGTGCTGTCAACCGTCGGTTCAGGCAGCGAGATGCGACGGGCGGACGGTGCGGAGCGACGGCGGGGAGCTGACCAGGGTGACGGCCAGGCCGGAGGATCGCCTCGGTGACACCGTGTACGAGCGACTGCGCGACGAGATCCTCTCCGGCGAACTGCCCGCCGGCACCCGGCTGAGCGTGCCGGCCATCGCCGAGCGGCTCGCCGTGAGCCGCAGCCCCGTCCGCGACGCCGTACTCCGCCTCACCCAGCACCGGCTCGCCCACGAGGTGCCCCGCCGCGGCGCCGTCGTCGCCAGGATCACCGCGGCTGACCTCGTCGCCATCTACGAGGTGCGCGAGGTGATGGAGGGTCTCGCGGCCCGCCTCGCGGTCGAGAACGCCGGCCGCCGCCTCGTCGACCGGCTCGCCGACGTCCTCGCCGGGCACGAACGCGTCGTCGCCGCGTCCGACGTGTCCGGCCACATGGACGCCGACATGCGCTTCCACGAGCTGATCAGGCGCGAGTGCGGCAACGACGAGGTGACGCGCGTCCTCGACGAGATCCAGGGCAAGGTCAGGCTCGCAATGCGCACCACCACCGTGACCGCAGGTCCGCGCCAGGCCGTCCGCGACCACCGCGCCATCCTCGCCGCGATCCGCAAGGGAGACCCGGCCGCCGCCGAGAACGCCGCCCGTGCCCACGTCGCACGCCTGCGCCGCGCCCTGCTCGACGAGCTGGCCGGCGCATGACCCCACCTCACATGGCACTACCTGCTCTCCCGTCACTTCACATGGCACTACCGGCGACGAATCGGGACATAGGCCGCATCCGACCAGGTAGTGCCATGTGAAGTGGGTCGGCGTCCGGTAGTGCCATGTGAAGTGGAGAGGACGGGCAGTGGCAGTGAGCGAGGGGCCGTACGGGGTCGGGGTGGTCACCGGGGCGCGGGTGCGGGTGCTGAGCGCCAGGACCAGCGACGGCATCGCGATGTCGTTCGCGCCGCTCACCCACCGGTCGATGGTGCTCGTCGAGCTGGAGACGGTCGACGGCCTCGTCGGGTACGGCGAGAGCTGGGTCAACTACCCGTCGTGGGCGGCACAGGAGCGGGTCGCGACGCTGTGCGAGGGCGTGCTCCCCCACGTCGTCGGCGCGACCGTCGACGACGTCGCCGCGACGCAGGCCGAGCTCGTCCGCGTCCTCGACCCGATCGGCCGGCAGTGGGGCGCGCCGGGTCCGGTGCGGCAGGCGATCAGTGCGGTCGACGTGGCGCTCTGGGACCTCGCGGGCAGGGCCGCGGGCCGGTCGGTCGCCGAGCTGGCCGGCGGCCGGATCCGCGCGCGGACACCGGTGTACGCGAGCAGCCTCGGCCCCGACGGCGTGCGCGAGCAGGCCGCCGACTGCGTACGCGACGGTCACACCGCGGTGAAGGTCAAGATCGGGTTCGGACGCGACCGCGACACCGCGGCGCTCGCCGACGCCCGCGACGCGCTCGGCGGCGAGGTCACCCTCTACGCCGACGCCAACCAGGCGTGGACGCTCGACGACGCCGTCGCGATGGCACCCGTCCTCCGCGAGGCCGGCGTCGCGTGGATCGAGGAGCCGCTGCGCGGCGACCGGGTCGCCGAGCTCGACGAGCTGCACCGGCGCACCGGCCTGGCCATCGCGACCGGCGAGAACGTCTACGGGCTCGGCGGCTTCCGCGTGCTCGCCGACTCGACCGGCGTCGCCGTCCTCCAGCCCGACGTCACCAAGGCCGGCGGCCTCACCGAGGCGCTCGCCGTCTGTCGGCTCGCGGCCGAGCGGGGCAAGGTCGTCATGCCGCACCTCTACGGCGGCGCGCTCGGGTACGCCGCGACGCTGCAGCTCGCGGCGTGCGCGGCCCCCGTCTCCGGTGTCGAGTACGACGTACGGGAGAACCCGCTGCGCGACCCGCTGCTGCGCAACGGGCCCACGCCGTCGCGGGGGGTCGTCTCGATCCCTGAAGGGCCGGGGCTCGGCGTCGAGCTCGACCACGACGCCGTCGACGCCGTCGACGCCTACACACGGTCGGTCCACGTGACCGGATCGGCACACGGACCGTCGGCGTGACCCGCCGCGAGCAGCGGGTACCGGTAGCGTGAGCGGCGTGAATTCGACGGCAAGCTTCGACGACGACCTCCGCCTCGCCCACACGCTCGCCGACGGCGCCGACTCGATCACCATGAGCCGCTTCAAGTCGCTCGACCTCCGTGTGGAGACCAAGCCCGATCTCACCCCGGTCAGCGACGCGGACACCGCGGTGGAGGACGCGATCCGCAGCACGCTCTCCCGGGTACGCTCCCGCGACGCCGTGCTGGGCGAGGAGCAGGGCCGGCAGGGCGACGGTGCCCGCTGCTGGGTCGTCGACCCGATCGACGGCACCGCCAACTTCGTGCGCGGCGTACCCGTCTGGGCCACGCTCATCGCGCTGATGTACGGCGACGACGTGGTGGTCGGACTCGTCTCCGCACCCGCGATCGGCCGCCGCTGGTGGGCCGCGAGGGGCAGCGGCACGTGGACGGGCAAGAGCCTCGCCGGCGCCTCGCGATGCTCGGTCTCCTCCGTCGCGACGTTGAGCGACGCGTCGCTCTCGTACTCCGACCTCGCCGGCTGGCGCGAACGCGGCTCGCTCAAGCCCTTCCTCGACCTGTCCGACGAGGTGTGGCGCACCCGGGCGTACGGCGACTTCTGGTCGTACACCCTCGTCGCCGAGGGCGCCGTCGACATCGCGGCGGAGCCGTCGGTCTCGCTGTGGGACCTCGCCGCACTCGCCGTCGTCGTCGAGGAGGCGGGTGGACGGTTCACCAGCCTCGACGGCACGGCAGGACCGCACGGCGGTGACGCGCTCGCGACCAACGGGCTGCTGCACGCCCAGGCCCTCAGCGCCCTCGGCGGCGACGCCGACCGCCTCTTCTGAGAGCGACGCCTCAGGAGTAGAGGCGCACCACCTCGCGTGCCCTGTCGCGAAGCGAACGGCGCAGCGATCCGGGCGACACGACCTCGACGTCGGCGGCGAACGCCAGCAGCATCGCGACGGCCTCGGCCTCGACGCGGAACGACACCGCCACGGTGTCCCAGCCCTCGGCGTCGTGGTCGCGGTCGACCTGCGGCTGCGTGGTCATCGCGAACCGGCACATGCGGAACAACATCGCCGTGCGCGCCGAGCGCACCCGGAACACGATCGCGACGCCTTCGCGGCGCTCGTCGACCCGCTGCAGCCGCCGCCACTCCGCCTCGAGGTCGAGCTCGGCGGGACGGGTCGCCGGCTGCCTGAGCAGGGTCACCCGGTCGACGCGCGAGACGCGGAAGATGCGGGTGTCGCCGCGGTGCGCGGCGATGAGGTACCAGACGCCCGCCTTCACGAGCAGTCCGTACGGGTCGAGCGTGTAGGAGCCGGGACGGTCGACGCCGGCGACCTGGTCGGAGCGCAGATAGGTGACCCGCACCCGGCGGTCCGTCCACACGGCCTGCTGGAGCAGGTCGAGGTGAGGGAGGTGCTCGGCCTGCCTGCCCCAGTGGCGCGGGTCGACGATGACCCGCTCCCGCGCCCGGTCGACGTCGGGTCGCTGGGCGGCGGGCAGGGCGCTCATCAGCTTGCGCAGGGCGGACGAGAGCGCGGCGTCGAGGCCCACGGCGGCACTCGCGTCGCGTCCGGCGAAGACGAACAGAGCGCGCGCCTCGTCCGCGGTCAGGCCGCTCGCGTCGGTGCGGTAGCCGGGCACCAGCGCCACACCACCCAGGCGTCCGCGCTCGGTGTAGACGGGGACTCCGGCGGCGCCCAACGCGTCGACGTCACGGTAGATCGTGCGCGTCGACACCTCGAGCCGACCGGCGAGGTCGGTCGCGCTCATGCGCCCGTACGTCTGCAGCAGCAGGAGGGTCGCGAGCAGCCGGTCGGATCGCATGCGTCGAGGATCTCAGAAAAACCTGACGACTGATGTCAGGTATCCCCGCGCATACTCGGGGCAGTCAGGAATCGAACCGACAGAAGGAGCACCACGTGACCACCGACAGCCAGGCGACCGCCGATCCCCGCCCGATCTTCTTCCGCGCCGCCGACCAGGCCGAGCGTGTGGTCGGCGCCGTGCGCACCGACCAGCTCGGCGGGCCGACACCGTGCGCCGAGTACGACGTGCGGACGCTGCTCGGGCACTTCATCTCCGTGCTGCGGCGCATCGACACCGTCGGACGCGGCGGCCACCCGTTCGAGGTGCCCCAGGTCACGACCGACGTGCCCGACGACCGCGTGGCAGAGGCGTTCCGCGACGCGCGCGCGGCGGTCGAGAAGACCTGGTCGGACGACGCCGTGCTCGACGCGGTCCTCACCCTGCCGTGGGGCGAGATGCCGGGCCGGTTCGCGCTGCGCGGCTACGTCAGCGAGCTGGCGACCCACGCGTGGGACGTCGCCAAGGCGACGGCTGACCCGTCCATGCTCGACCCAGAGCTCGCCGAGGCCGCACTGGCGTCCGCCCACGCGATGCTGCCCGCCGAGCCACGCGGCGGTGACGTGCCGTTCGGTCCGGTGGTCGACGTGCCGGACGACGCGGGTGCGTACGACCGGCTGGTGGCGTGGTTCGGTCGCCGCCCCTGACGCGCCTCTAGATGAATGATTCCGTGAAGCTGCTGGTCAGTGGTCGTAGGCGGTGAGTGATCGTTTGCTGGTGACGCCGGTGGTCCAGTTGTGCCAGATCCCGGCGGCCATGGCCAGCAGGCGTTGGGCGACTCGGGTGAATACC
>WHST01000179.1 GCA_009379955.1 Streptosporangiales bacterium
GTGCGCTCGCCCTGGGCGGCACCGGTGGTACGTCGGTGGCCGCGCAGGCGTTCCGCGTCCTCCCGCTCGGCGTCCCGAAGGTCATCGTGTCGACGGCGGCGTCCGGCGACACGCGTGCGTACATCGGCGAGAGCGACCTCGTCCTCGTGCCGAGCGTGACCGACGTCGCGGGCGTCAACCGGTTGTCGGGACGCATCATGGCCAACGCCGCCGCCGCGGTCGCCGGCATGGTCTCGGCACCCGAGCCGCCCGCCGACGATGGACGCCCACTGCTCGCCGCGAGCATGTTCGGCGTGACGACGAGGAGCGTCACCGCGGCGCGCGAGGCACTCGAGAACCGGGGCTACGAGGTCCTCGTCTTCCACATGACCGGCGTGGGCGGCAGGACGCTCGAAGGCCTCGCCGCCGACGGCTGGCTCGCCGGCGTCCTCGACATCACCACGACGGAGCTGGCCGACGAGCTGGTCGGCGGCGTGTTCTCGGCGGGAAGCGGCCGGCTCACCTCGGCTGCGACGGCGGGCGTCCCCCAGGTCGTCTCCGTCGGCGCACTCGACATGGTCAACTTCGGCCCGCGCGATACCGTGCCCGAGCGGTTCGCGGACCGCACGCTCCACGTGCACAACCCGTCGGTCACGCTGATGCGCACCACGCCGGAGGAGTGCGCGGAGCTCGGCAGGCGCCTCGCCACGAGACTGTCCGCCGCGACCGCGCCCGCCGCCCTGTTCCTGCCCTTACGAGGCGTCTCGGAGATCTCCGTCGAGGGTGAGCCGTTCCACGACGCGCAGGCGGACGCCGCACTCTTCGACGCGATCCGCTCGTCGCTGGATCGTTCGCGTGTGGAGCTCGTCGAGATCGACACCGACGTCAACGACCCGGAGTTCGCCACTGCCATGGCAGACCGGTTGGAAGCCTTCGTCACCGCAAGCGAGAGGACCACGTCCTGATGCGCATTCCACGACACGAGGTGCTGTCCCGACTGCATGTGAAGGTCGAGGCCGGCCGGCCGATCGTCGGCGGTGGCGCGGGCACCGGCCTCTCGGCGCGGTGTGAGGAGGCCGGCGGCATCGACCTCATCGTGATCTACAACTCGGGCCGCTACCGGATGGCCGGCCGTGGTTCGCTCGCCGGGCTGCTCGCGTACGGCAACGCCAACGAGATCGTCGTCGAGATGGCGCGCGAGATCCTGCCGGTCGTCGAGCACACACCCGTCCTCGCCGGGGTCAACGCCACGGACCCGTTCCTCGACCTGGAGCACTTCCTCGACCAGATCGCCGCGCTCGGCTTCTCCGGCGTGCAGAACTTCCCGACCGTCGGTCTCATCGACGGGACGTTCCGCGCGAACCTCGAGGAGACGGGGATGGGCTACGACCTCGAGGTCGAGCTCGTCCGGCGCGCCCGCGCGCACGAGCTCGTGACGACCCCGTACGTGTTCTCCGCCGACGACGCGTCCTCGATGGCGGCGGCCGGGGCGGACGTCATTGTCTGCCACTTCGGTCTGACGACGGGTGGCGCCGTCGGCGCGGAGTCCGCGCGGACGCTCGACGAGTGCGCGGAGCTGGCCGAGGTCTGGGCGAAGGCGGCGCTCGCCGCACGCGACGACGTGCTCGTCCTATGTCACGGCGGACCCGTCGCCGAGCCGGACGACGCGGCGTACGTTCTCTCGCGCGCTCCCAGCCTGCACGGCTTCTACGGCGCCTCCTCCATGGAGCGCCTTCCGGTCGAACGTGCCCTCACCGAACAGGTACGCCGGTTCGTCGAGATCCGCCGATGACTCAGTCACCCATCGCAGCACCGTGAAGGGCCCTCCATGAACACCCGATTCGCATCACCACCGGTGGACCGTCGCAGGTTCCTGCAGGTGGCCGGGCTCGGCACCCTCGTCGTCACGACGGCGGCGTGCGGCGGCTTCGCCGGACGCTCGGAGGGAGAAGCCGCCACCGACGGCATCCTGATGACCGGCTGGGGCTCCGACGTCGAGAAGGAGCACGTCCGCAGCGCCGTCGACGGTTTCGTCAAGGGCGGCAAGAACCGCAAGGTGACGTACCAGTTCATCCCCAACGACGGCTACGAGGCGAAGATGAACACCCTCGTGGCCGCGGGCGACCTGCCCGACCTCAGCTATCAGAGCGAGGGCCTGGCCATGCGCCTCGCGTCGCAGGGCAGGCTCGCGAACATCCTCGACTACGAGGACGAGTACCCACAGATCGGGGACATGCTGCCCACGGTCGTCCACCGGTGGGCGCCGGGCAAGGCGATCACGCAGCTCGCCGTCGAGATGATGATGATGTGGTACAACGCCGAAGCCATCAAGGAGGCGGGCGTACCGACACCTCCCGCGGTCGCGGGCAAGGCGTGGTCCTGGGACGCGTTCGTGGGGTACTGCGAGAAGCTCACCGTCGACCGCGAGGGACGGCATCCCACCGAGTCGGGCTTCGACCCGAAAGCGGTGAAGCAGTGGGGCACGCTCGCCCCGACCGGCTGGCCGCAGTTCTACCCGCTGCTCCGCTCGAACGGCGCCGACATTGTCGACGAGACGGGGAAGCGATGCGTGCTCGACAGCGCCGCTGCCGTCGACGTCGTCAGCGACATCCACGACCTCATCTACGAGCACCACGTCGCACCGACGCCCGCGCAGTTCAAGACGTTCGCCGCGACCTTCACCGCGGACCTGCTGGAGAACCGGCGCGTGGCCACGGTGCTCGACGGGCAGTGGAACCTTCTCGACCTCGGCCAGATGAAGCTCGACTACGGCGTCGGTGTGCTCCCGAGGTTCGAGGAGCCGAAGACGGTCAACCTGTGCAACGCCGTCGTGGTCTCGGCGAAGAGCAAGAAGGTCGACCTGGCGATCGAGCTGATGCTGCACCTCGCCGACCCGACCAAGAACGACCTCTACGCCAAGGGTCTGTGGATGCCGCTGGGGAAGAAGTACTACACCGACCCGAAGGCCGTCGCGTCGTGGACCGACAACCCGGTGCACCCGAAGGAGTTCAAGACGGCGGCGCTGGACTACCTCGTCGAGTGCGGCGAGGAGGAACCGGCCTACAAGATCAAGAACTGGGACCAGATCAACAACATCCTCACCGCCGAGATGGACGGGCTCTTCGCGTCCGCGAAGGGCGGGAAGGCCGTAGTGAGAGCGGCGATGCAGAAGGCGAAGAAGCGGATCGACCCGTTGCTGCGCGGCGTCTACCCGTCCGCCTGATCCACGATGTCGACGACGACCAGCGACACCAGGCCGGCGACGGCGCCGACCCCGCGACCGCCATGGCAGAGCGCGCCGATGAGCGGCCAGCTCCGGATGGAACGCCGCTGGGGCAGGGCGATGGCCGCACCCGCGGTCGCCGGCTTCGTCCTGTTCCTCGTCGGCCCGATGGTGGCGTCGCTGGTGATCGGGCTGACCGACTGGACGATCGGCTCTCCCCCGCGCTTCGTCGGCTTCGACAACTTCGCGACGATGCTCGGCAGCGACCCGTTGTTCTGGCAGTCCGCGGGTGCCACGCTCTACTACGCGATCCTCGCCGTGCCGCTCACCCTGCTCGTCGGCTTCTTCATCGCGCTGCTCCTCAACCAGACCTTCCGCGGGCGAGGCTTCTTCCGGACGATCTACTATCTGCCGGTTCTCGTGCCGAGCGTCGCGTCCGCCATCCTCTGGACCTGGATCTACAACCCGGACTTCGGCCTGCTCAACTCGGTGCTCCGCGAGGTCGGGCTCCCCACCTCGCAGTGGATCTACGGGGCTGCCACCGCCGTCCCCTCGCTCGCCGCGATGACCGCCTGGGGGTTCGGCAACGTCGCGATCATCTTCCTCGCCGGACTGCAGTCGGTCCCTCAGCACCTGTACGAAGCGATGGACGTCGACGGCGGGAACGCCTGGCACAAGCTGCGGTACGTCACACTGCCGATGATGACGCCCACCATCCTCTACAACCTCGTCATGGGACTCATCGCGGCGTTCCAGATCTTCAACGAGGCCTACCTGATGACCCAGGGAGGCCCCGGCAACGCGACGCTGTTCTGGGTCTACTACATCTACCGGACCGCGTTCGGCGAGAGCCGGCTCGGCTACGCGTGCGCGCTGTCGTGGGGGCTGTTCCTCGTCGTCGCGATCGCGACCGCACTCGTCTTCCGTACCGCGCGCCGCTGGGTCTTCTACCTGAGCGGAGACGAGGCATGACGCACCTCGAGACGGCACCGGAGACGATCGACCTCGACCGGCGGCGCGCACGCGGGCACGTCGGAGCGACACGGATCGTCGTCCTCGTCCTGCTCGTCGTCGGCGGGTTCCTCTGCCTCATGCCGTTCGTCTGGATGGTGCGCAGCGCCTTCATGTCGGAGTCGCAGATCTTCACCAGCCCACCGGAGTGGATACCCGACCCGTTCACCCCGGGGAACTTCAGCGGGGCGCTCACCAGCGAGCCGTTCGTCGGCTACTTCCTCAACACGATGGTGATCGAGCTGCTCGTCGTCCCCGGCACGCTCCTGTCGTGCTCGCTCGCCGCGTTCGCGTTCGGCCGGCTGCGCTGGCGTGGACGCACCGTCGTCTTCGGTGTGCTGATGGCCGGCCTGATGCTGCCGTACGCGGCGACGCTCGTGCCGACGTTCGTCGCGTGGCAGTGGCTCGGCCTCGTCGACACGTACGTTCCACTGACGCTGCCCGCGTGGTTCTGTGCGGGCGGCATGGCGAGTGTCTTCCTGCTACGCCAGTTCTTCCGCAGCATCCCCCGCGACCTCGACGAGGCAGCGTACATCGACGGCGCGAACCCGATCCGCGTATACCTGCAGATCATCCTGCCGCTCTCCAAGCCGGCGCTGCTCGTCGTCGGCGTGTTCACGTTCTTCGCCGTGTGGAACGACTTCCTCAACCCGTTGGTGTACCTGAGCGACAACGCGAAGTTCACCCTCGCGCTCGGTCTGGCGACATTCCGCGGGACGTTCAGCTCCGAGTGGGGCTACCTGATGGCGGCGTCGACACTGGTGACCCTGCCGGTACTCGTCATCTTCTTCTTCACCCAGCGCCAGCTGCTGACCGGGATCGCCCTGACCGGCCTGAAGGACTGAGAGGTCGCTATGCCCGTCGTTCGCACCGCGACGCACGTGATGGACGAGTCGACCCGCCCACCGTGGTGCGCCGTCACCGCGGCCGGCGTCTTCCGCGTCCCCCTGGTGGGCGGGCGCTTCGACCGTCACTACCACGACTGCGACGAGTACTGGCTGGTGTTCGCCGGACGTGCCAAAGTCTCGTCCGAGGGTGTCGAGTACGAGGTCGGGCCCGGTGACATCGTGTGCACGCGTGCCGGCGACGAGCACGACGTGCTGGAGGTCTACGAGGACCTCGAGGCGTTCTTTTTCGAGGACGCCCTGCCGCCCGGCGGACGCGCGGGTCATCTGCACCGCGACGACGAGGCCGCGGCAGGGCACGACGTCCCAGGCGTGCGCCGATGACCGCGCCGCTGCGCCTCGTCCACGTCGGTCTCGGCGGCTGGGGTACCTACTGGGCACGCGAGGTGCTGCCACACCTGACCGCTGCCGCGAACGTCACGGTCGCCGCCGCCGTCGACGTCGACGAGAGCCGTCACGCGATCGCCATCGAGCACCTCGGCCTGCCCGCCGATCGCTGCTACACCGACGTGCGCAAGGCGCTCGCGGAGCACGATGCCGACTTCGTCACCGTCGTGGTGCCACCCGCGTTCCACGAGGAGGTCATCGACGCGGCCGTCGCGACCGGCGCGCACATCCTCAGCGAGAAGCCGATGGCCGACACCATGGCCGGCTGCGTGCGTATCCACCGCAAGGTGAATGCGGCGGGGCTGAAGATGGCCGTGACGATGAGCCACCGCTTCGACCGCGACAAGCAGACGCTGCAGCAGGCGGTACGCGACGGGAGATACGGCCAGCTTGCGTACGTCGTCTACCGGTTCACGCACGCGGCCCGGCATTTCGGCGACTGGGGTGAGTTCCGGCACCGGATCCCCGACCCGCTGCTGGTCGAGGGCTCCGTCCACCACCTCGACATCCTTCGCGCGGTCACCGGCGCCGACGCGGCGCGCGTCTACGCCGTCACCTGGAACCCGCCGTGGGGCGAGTACGCGGGCGACTCGACGGCGCTGGTGACACTGGAGATGACCGACGGCACCCGGGCGATCTACGAGGGTGCCAAGGCGAACGCGTCGACCCTCAACGGCTGGACCGGCGACTACATCAGGGCCGAGTGCGAGAATGGCACGCTCGAGCTCGACCGCAGGGCCCTGCGGCTGCTGCGCTCGGACGGCGGGGCGCCGCCGTCCGCCACCGACCTGCCGCTCCTCGACGAGCCGCACGCATGGATGAATCCCTGGCTCGCCGAGCAGTTCTGCGACTGGCTCCGCGGCGGCCCCGCACCCGAGTGCACGGTCGACGACAACCTGCAGTGCTCCGCGCTGCTGTACGCGACCATCGAGTCGGCCCACACCGGAGCCCCGGTCGACGTCCAGGACTTCCTCGCCCGCCACCTCGACGGCTGAGCCGCTCAGCCTGACGCGAGCGCGCCCTTGGTCGCCTCGCCGGCGGGGATGGACTCCGAGATGACGATGTCGGCGGGCCTCGCCATCAGGCCGTCGAGCCGTGCGTCGAGGTCGGCGAGCGCCGCGCCGTCCTTGTGCGCCGCCAGCAGGTCTTCCGATGTCCACGACTCGACGACGACGAGTCGGTCGTCGGCCTCGTGCAGGGCGTAGAGCTCGCAGCCGTCTTCGCGTGCACCGAAGGGATGACCTCGCGCAGGATCGCGACGACCGCGTCGCGGTGCTCGTCCCTCGGCCACAGCGTGGCGATCACGACCGGCATGCGCGCTCCTCTGACGTCGTACCGATGCGAACGAGCGGCTCACGCATGTGCGGTCCACACCCGCTGCACTGTCCGATAGTCGACCACGTCGATCTCCTCCTGCCGCACGATCTCGCGGGCCTCCGGCGACGTCAGGAACTCGTAGTCGGTCCTGCGCACCCGCCAGCCACCGGGATCGACCGCCCGCGACTCCTCGTCGCCCAGCCCCGGATGCACCGCCCACTCGCTCAGACCGACCGGCAGCTCACGCAACAGCCTCGCGTACGTCGCCGCCTTGCCGTCGACATCGAGAGCGAAGCTGTCCACGAACTCGTTGTCGGTCACCGGCAACCCCTTCCCACGCATCGACGCACGCGCGGGCTCGAGCCAGATCCGCACCGCCAGGCCGTACTCCCCGGCCAGCGCCACCGTCAGCTCACGGATGTCGTCACGGCCGCCGTCGGCGAGACAGTGCCAGTCCAGGTGCATCGGCATCAGCCCGGCATCGATCACGGCGTCGACCTGCGCACGGAACTCCACCTCGACCTCATCGACCCGCGCCCGGTCGAGCAACGCGGATCGCTCGTCGGGCGTGAACATCTCACCGCGATCGTCGAGCAACGAAGGCACCCGCGCCGCCCCAGCCATCGGACCCCAGCGACGCGAGGGCAGGTCACAGACCAACGTGAGATGGACCCCGAACGGCATCTCCGGCCGCTGCCGCAGCAGCCGCATGGCGTGCGACGCCCCAGGACACGGCACCATGAGGCTGCACGAGCTCGCGATCCCGTCCTCGATCGACTCGACGACCGCAGCGTTGATCGCCTGGTACATCCCGAAGTCGTCGGCATTGACGATCAGCACCCGCGCGTCAGCGGGAAACCCCAGCAGCTCGCCCGACAGCACCGACCCGTCCATGACCGGCGAGCCTACTGTGCACAAGGCTCCGGCGGCAGCTGAGATGACCGCGACTCGTCTCAGCTGGCCGCGGTGATGCACCGGGCCCCGGAGTCCGCCGCGGACCACGAGTACCTCGACCCGTTCATCACCGTGGGCCGCTGGGCCGGGACAACGGCGATAGGCGAGCCCGACACGTGCAGCGAGCTCGTCTGGGCAGACAGCGACTTACCTGGTCAGGGTGGTCGAGCATGCGCGCGGTTCAGTCGTGGCTTCTGTGTCGGGTCGAGCCATCTGGGTGGCACGGTGTGGGGACGGCCGTTGCTCATGACCAGGTCGACGGTGCCGTCATGGATGGCGGTGTGATGGACGGTGCAGACCAGGGCCATGTTGTCGATGTCGGTGGTGCCGCCTCGGGACCACCAGGTGACGTGGTGGGCCTCGGTGTACCGCGGTGGCGCGTCACACCCGAACACCACACACCCGTGGTCGCGGGCGACCAGCGCCCTGCGTAGTGCGGGTGGTGCGAGCCGCTGGGACCGGCCGTAGTGCAGCACCTCCCCGTGGTGCCCGAACACGGCGAGTGCCGTGTCGGCCTGGCACGCGGTCTTCAGGAGTTCGTGCACGGAGACCGGTGCGCCGTTGTTCAGCCACGCCACGCCGGCGCGGGCTTCGAGTTCGGCGAGAGTCACGGTGGCGATGACCTGCGGGCGGTGCCCACCCGTGGTCGGCATCTGCGCGTGGTCCAACGCCATCGTCGCGAGCCGACCGAGCGCCTCGGCGCGGCGCCGGGTCGCGGTCCGCGGGTCCGGGGTCCCGTCCGCTGATGGTGTCGGCTTCGCCAGCGCCTCCACCGCCAGGTTCACCACGTTGGCGGTGGGCGCGTCGAGGCGGCCACGGACCCGGACCATGCCATGCAGGTCCGGGGTGAGGGTGAACTCCTGGCTCTCCCGCTGCTCCCGCTCCGAAGCGAGGACCCCGTCGGGGTCCAGCACCGCACCCAGGTGCTTGGCCGCGCACCGCAACCGCGCCGGATCCAACTCGCCCGCCGTGGCGACCAGCTGCTGCTCCGCCGCCACCCTGGTCGGCTGGTCGACCGCGGCCGGGAGCTTCTGCAACGCCTCGGCGATCACCGCCGCATGCCCAGAAGAGATCACCCCGGACGCCTGCGCGAACGCGACCCGCGGGAACAACGGCGGCAACACCTCCCCCGACACCGTCATACGGGGCTGGAACCGTTCCACCGCCCGCACCCGGGCGGCGGCGTCGGACTCGGTGATCCGCAGCAGGTCCCGCAGATACGGCACCGGGCTCTTGTACTGCCGGTCGGCGTGCATGCCGCGGTCGCGGACCTGCCGCACCAGACCCTGCTGCACACCCGGCAGCATCCGCACCGTCTCCTCCACCACGGCCAGCACCCCGCCGACGTCGTCGGGGCCGAGGACACCGAAGTCGGTGACAGCCAGAGACGCCACCATTTCCCGGGCGGCCAGGGCGCGTTCCCACACCGCGTCCGCGGTGGCTGCTGCCGTTTTGTCGCCGCCCATAAACCCCAGGCTAGACCCCGGCACTGACATGAGATCGGGTAATATCGGACACCCGAGAGCGGCTTAATGTCACGGGTGAATAACAGTTCCGCAGCCGCGCAAGCAGGCGCGCAAGCAGGCGCTCCGAGACCACGTACCACCAGGGAGCGCGGCGCCCAGAGAGCTGCCTCACCCCGTAGATGCGCGCTTTTCGGGGTCGGGTGCCGGGTGTCAAGAAACCGCCCGCGAACAAATCCCACAAAAGTCGTTGTGCGGTTTCTTGACACCCGGCACCCGACCCCCACAATCAAGAAAGGGGTGA
>WHST01000180.1 GCA_009379955.1 Streptosporangiales bacterium
CACGACCCCTACCACCAGGCATGACATAAGAATACTACTCGACATGTCACGAAACCTTCGCGACACGCCGCGGC
This sequence comes from Streptosporangiales bacterium, assembly GCA_009379955.1. Lineage (NCBI taxonomy): Bacteria > Bacillati > Actinomycetota > Actinomycetes > Streptosporangiales > Streptosporangiales bacterium. The sequence goes on from WHST01000180.1 coordinate 75, forward strand.
CGTTCCAGCCTGCGGTAGCTCAACGTCACATCGAAGCAGAAGTTGCCAACTGCGTTGGGGGCGTGATGTCGCCGTTGTTGGCCAACATCGCTTTGTCGGTGCTCGATGAGCACCTACACGGTGGATGGCAACCAGCCGGCGAGATGTCCACGTCCAGCATCCGCGCCCGACGCCGGAGCAAGGGCCAGCCGAACTGGCGGATCGTGCGCTACGCGGACGATTTCGTCGTCCTCGTGCATGGGTCGCGCGCCGACGTCGAGGCTCTGCGCGAAGAAGTCGCCACCGTGCTCCAACCCCTGGGGCTGCGGCTCTCTGAGTCCAAGACCCAGGTGGTGCACATGAGTGAGGGGTTCGACTTCTTGGGGTTCCGCATCCAGTGGCGCCGCAAGTATGGAACGAACAAGTGGCACGTCTACACCTTCATCGGCACCCGGCCGATCCGGTCGTTGAAGGCGAAGATCCGTGCGCTGACGAACAGGACGTCGCAGCAGAGTCCCCGGGACGTGTTGATCAGGCTCAACCAGATCATGCGCGGCTGGGCCAACTACTTCAAGCACGCGGTGGCCAAACACACCTTCCATGCGCTGGCCCACTTCGTGTGGTGGCGCGTGGTCCGGTGGCTCCGCACGCTGCACCGCTGGAAGTGGAAGGCCGTGCGCCGACGGTTCACCACCCCCGATGGGCGGTGGAAACCGATCACGGTGGACGGGATCGAGTTGTTCAACCTGGAAACGGTGCCGGTCACCCGCTACCGCTACCGGGGCAACACGATCCCCAACCCCTGGACCCTGCGCAACCACGCCACGACGGCAGAGACCGTGGAGAGCCCGGTGCGGTGAAAGTCGCACGCCGGGTTCGGCGAGCGGCCTGGGGAAACGGACCGGGAGCAATCCCGACACCGCGCCCCAGGCCGACTCAACCGAGATCACCGCGCTTGTCTTCTCCCGGGGTGCGCACCGCGTCTGACCCGGAGCGGAGAGGCGCCATCACTCGAGCGTGCCTTGACCGCGAAGAGCTCGACCTCTTCTGTCGACTCCCCTATGGCATTCCACCTTGCCGGATACGTCGATTTCGAACGCGCGATCAACATGACGTGGAGCTGAACCGGTCCCCGGTTCAGTGCCTACCCGTCCTTGTGGCTCGTCATGTTGATGACGTTGCCACTGCTCGGCGCCGTACTCCTCGAACCGCTCCACCTCGATGAAGCCCAGCTTCGCCGAGCATGGCTTCGAGGTCGTCGACGTGCGCGACGCCCCGGACCGCCAGGGCAAGGAGCTCGTGTTTCTCACTCGCCGCACCGGCGCCTGACTCCAGCTTCCGCCCTGCCCCCGCGCGCCGCACCCCGGGCTACACCCGGCTCAGCAACTCACGTTCCCGCCAGGGTTGATCGGATCATCATTGACCAGTGCGCAGAGCCGCCGCGAAACGCCGTCCCGGCGTCGGGTCGACTCGGAAGCGTTCGGCGTAGCGTTCGTGAGTTTCCGCCCACTGCTCGTGCGCTACCTCTTCGGAGACGTGCTCGCCGGCGAGATGCGGCTCGAGCCGCGAGAGGTAGGTCTCCCAGCCAGTCGCGGTCTGCGCCGCGAGCGCCGGGTCGTCGATGACGTGGGTAAAGATCAGCCGGCAGCCGTCTTCTTGCGCGGTCAGCTCGAAGCTGTGCGGCTGGCCGGCGTAGACCCAAGCCAGGCGATGGAGTGGATCGACTTCAGTCACCTCAAGGGTCGCGCCACCGGCCTCGAAGGTCTCACCCACCGCCGGTGCCCAGTCGACGGCTGCCGGAAACCAACGCTCGAGCCCTGCCGGCTCGCTGATCGCCCGCCACATGCGCTCGACCGAGTAGGCGAGCGTGCGCTCGAAGCGCAGCGTTGGGTGACCGTCGATCGTTTCCAGGGTTCCGTAGGCGGTGGGTTCGGTCATGGGTTCTCCTCTCGTTGGCCACACGGCACCATAGGCAAGTGCCCACTTGCCTGTCAAGCGCGGCGTCCCGCGACGATCCGGCGGAACGCGTCGACGTCGCCGACGACCTCCTCGGGTCTCTCCCTGCGTTCATACATCTGGTAGTAGCGAGCACCGATGGCGTCAGGGTCAGCTTCCGCATCACCGGGCACGACGCCGGAAGCGATTGTGACGGTGCCGACGAAGACTCCCGTCCCACCGAGTTCGGCGTGTAGTCCGAGTGCCCAGTTGCGCAATCCGGCCATGGCGAGACCGACGTTTCCCAGAAACGGTGCGGCGACGAGGGAGGAGACTCCCGTGGTGAGCAAGATTGCGCCATCGCCCCGTGCGCGCATCTCAGGGAGAACCGCACGGACAGTCGTGATTGCTCCTTTGACATGCAGGTCGAACTGGTCCGCAGCCGAAGATGGTGTCGTCTCGACGGCACTCGTGATGTCCCCGCTTGGGCTGGGGCTGTATTCGACGACATCGATCGGACCGAGTTCCTGACGTATCGCGTCGAGTCCTGCGACCAAACCATCCGAGTCGCGCAGATCTGCCGTGGCGGACGTCACGGCGACGCCCTGCCCGCCTAGCTCCCCCACCATGTGGTCGAGCTTGTCTTGGGATCGGGCGACCAAACCCACACGGAATCCTCGACGCCCGAAAGTGCGCGCGATCCCCAGCCCCAGCCCAGGTCCTGCACCCACCACAACCAGGCTCTTCGCCACCCCAACACCTCCGGTTACGATTTGTTCGTAACCGTATGTTCTGTGAGCCCTTTCGTTACGACAAGACGGCACCTCGTTGTCCGCTACGCACACGGAGGTAACCGATGACACGCCGCAAGACGGGCACAGCCGGGGGCACACGCGTGGCTGACATGAACGATGCCTCGGCCACCGAGACATGCCGCCAAGTCCTGCAGATATTGGCGCTGATCGGTGACAAGTGGACGATCCTGGTTATCGGTCAGCTCCGCAACGGCACTCGCCGCTTCAGCGAGCTGCACCGGTCCGTCATCGGAATCTCGCAACGGATGCTGACGCTGACTCTCCGACAGCTCGAACGCGACGGACTCGTCACTCGCAAGGTCCATGCCAGCGTTCCACCCCGAGTCGACTACTCCCTCACCGACCTCGGCATCACCCTGCTCGACGCGGCGAGCGCACTTGCGGACTGGGCCGCCACCCATCGGCAAGACATTCTGATGAACCGACAGCAGTACGACCGAGACCGGGAACTGTGACCTGGGCAGTGCTGGTCGCCATCCCGACGATCCTGGCCGGTGCCCGCCGGCGCGCTGAGCGCACGGCAAGCCCGTCCGCGGCGCCCGGCACAGCGGTATCCCGCTCCCGGGGCACGCCGCCCGATGCAGCAAGCTAACGGGAGCTTCACCTCACCGACGTGGACTTCACCTCGTCCCGGCACGACGTGAAGTCCACGTTGATCACGTGAACGTGATCAACGGCGCGGGCGGCGAGCCTCTTGACGATTCAGAGTACGGAGTTGTGCCTCAGGACCGACACGGCCGCCACGGTCCGGTATCCGCGCCACTCGAGGGCGGCGGCCGGCGAGTAGCTCGCGAAATCGACCGACCAGCCACCGTCGTCGTGCTGTTCGGCTGCCAGTCGACTCAGGTCGGCGTCGACGACTCCCGCGTCGTACAGCGTGCGTGCGGGACGACCGGGAACGGGGGCGACGTCGAGTGGCCGGATCACCTCGTCCGCGGCACCGCCTTCGACGGGCAGCAGACCGTCGTCGGGGATGAACCGTCGGAGGCGGTCGAGCAGGGCGCCCGCTTCCTTGCGGGTGTCGGACGCGGCGTCGAGGAACTGGATCACGAACGTCAACTCGATCGCGTGTGGTCTGTCGCCGATCGCTTCGATGGCCGTCAGGCAGTACTGCGTCGCCCGGTCGAGCCAGGGATGGGCGGCGACGTCGGGGTCGTGCGCGGCGACCCGAAGGGCGGCGCCGACTGCGAACGAGGTGCTGTGCAGGGTGGAGACCTTCGGGTCGGCCTGCGCCCAGAACGGTGCGCAGCCACTGGCGTCCCTGACGGGCAGCGCGAAGGGCACGCCGCCGTCGGGGAGGGAGACCGACGCCAACCAGTCGCACAGCTGCGCAGCGTGTGGTGTCGTGACTGGAGCGATGTCCTCGAACACCTCGAACGCGTGCAGCGCGCCCGCGGGCTGACTCTCGGCCGCACGCAGGTCCGGCTCGAGGCCCCAACCGTACCCGCCGTCCAGATTGCGGTAGCCGTCGACGGCGGCGAGCACGGTGCCGGCATCGGCTTCGCCGAAGAGCAGCTCGAACCGTCGACGATCGAGCGCTCGGGCATGCGTGGCCATGAACGAGGCGGCCGCGGAGAGGTCTGCATTCATGCACTCACCATGGCACGGTCGCAGCCGTGCGGCTTGAACGTTTCGGACGTGTCACTCCGGAATGGCCTATGCGCAACGCAGCTGCCGCTCGGCGTGGCCATGCCAGCGTCAAGGATGGCGCGTCGCCTTGACGCGGCGGTACTGGCGGAACGCGAGGCCGAGCCAGGAGACCGCCACCGCGGCGGCCGCGGCGACGTAGATCGTGTTCTGGTACTCGGCCGGGTAGACCACGTCGCGGACGTAGGTGTCAAGGAAGCTGCGTTGCAGAGGCGACTGCCCGCCCTGGACGCGCAGCATGTTCTGCAACGTCGTCAGTGGGCACGGCAATGACGCCGCCACGACGACCAAGGCCCACACCGCGGCGACCACGTGCACCAGGAACGTCCGCGGAAACCGCCACACCACGAAGCCACCGACGACGACGTACACCAGATAGGCGGCGTGCAGGCACGCGACCGCGATGGCGGCCCACCGGAACAGCATGGCCACCACCTCGCTCCCGCTCCGACGTACCCGTCCACCAGTGTGCCCGCCGGCTGGCCCGGCGCTTTCACGGTGTCCGGTCGTCGTCTCCGGGTGTCCGCGAGGGCCTCGGTCAGGTGCCGACGTAGGCGGCGAGGTGCTCACCGGTGAGGGTGGCGCGGTCGGCGACGAGGTCGGCGGGTGTGCCCTCGAAGACGATCCGGCCGCCGTCGTGGCCGGCGCCGGGGCCGAGGTCGATGATCCAGTCGGCGTGTGCCATGACCGCCTGGTGGTGCTCGATGACGATGACCGACCTGCCGGAGTCGACGATCCGGTCGAGCAGGCCGAGCAGCTGCTCGACGTCGGCGAGGTGGAGGCCGGTGGTCGGCTCGTCGAGGACGTAGACGTCGCCCTTCTCCGCCATCTGGGCGGCCAGCTTGAGCCGCTGCCGCTCGCCGCCGGACAGCGTGGTGAGGGGCTGGCCGAGGCTGAGGTAGCCGAGCCCGACGTCGGCGAGCCGGTCGAGGACCTTGTGGGCGGCCGGCGTGCGTGCCTCCCCGTCGCCGAAGAACTCCTCGGCCTCGGTCACCGGCATCGCGAGCACCTCCGCGATGTTCCGGCCGCCGAACGTGTACTCCAGCACCGCCGCCTGGAACCGCTTGCCCTCGCACTCCTCGCAGGTGGTGGCGACGGTCTCCATGATCCCGATGTCCGTGTAGATGACGCCGGCACCGTTGCACGTCGGGCATGCGCCCTCGGAGTTGGAACTGAAGAGCGCCGGCTTCACACCGTTGGCCTTGGCGAACGCCTTGCGGATCGGGTCGAGCAGTCCGGTGTACGTCGCCGGGTTGCTCCGTCGCGAACCGCGGATCGCGCCCTGGTCGACGACCACCACGCCGTCGCGGCCGGCGACCGAGCCGTTGATCAGCGAGCTCTTGCCGGAACCGGCGACGCCCGTGAGAACACAGAGCACCCCGAGCGGGATGTCGACGTCCACGTCCTGCAGGTTGTGCGTCGACGCCTCACGGACCTCCAGGACACCGGTGGACGAACGCACCGAGTCCTTGACGGACGCCCGGTCGTCGAGATGCCGGCCGGTGGTGGTGTCACTCCCCCGCAGGCCCTCCACGGTGCCCTCGAAGCAGACGGTGCCGCCCTCCGTACCGGCCCCTGGGCCGAGGTCGACGACGTGGTCGCCGATCGCGATCGTCTCGGGCTTGTGCTCGACGACCAGCACGGTGTTGCCCTTGTCCCGCAGCTGCAGCAGCAGGGCGTTCATGCGCTCGATGTCATGGGGGTGCATGCCGATCGTCGGCTCGTCGAAGACGTAGGTGACGTCGGTGAGCGACGAGCCGAGATGGCGGATCAGCTTGGTGCGCTGCGCCTCGCCCCCGGACAAGGTGCCCGCCGGCCGGTCGAGCGAGAGGTAACCCAGCCCGATCTCGGTGAACGAGTCGAGAAGATGCTGCAGCCCGGACACCAGCGGCGCCACGGTCGGCTCGTCGAGGCCCCGTACCCACCCGGCCAGGTCGCTGATCTGCATCGTGCACAGGTCGGCGATGTTCTTCCCCTTGATCTTCGCCGACCGGGCCGAGTCACTGAGGCGGGTGCCGTCGCAGTCGGGGCAGGTCTGGAACGTGATGGCCCGCTCCACGAACGCGCGGATGTGCGGCTGCATCGCATCGACGTCCTTGGAGAGCATCGACCTCTGGATCTGCGGGATCAGGCCCAGATACGTGAGGTTGACCCCTTCGACCTTGATCTTGGTCGCCTCCTTGTAGAGGAGGTCGTTCAGCTCCTTCTTGGTGTACTTGCGGATCGGCTTGTCCGGGTCGAACCAACCGCAGCCGCGGAAGATGCGGCCGTACCAGCCGTCCATGCTGTAGCCGGGGATCGTGAGCGCGCCCTCGTTGAGCGACTTGCTGTCGTCGTACAGTGCCGACTGGTCGAAGTCGCTGACCGAGCCCATGCCCTCGCAGCGCGCACACATGCCGCCGAGGTAGACACGCTTGCGCACGATGCTCTTCTCGCCGCGGCCCTTGTCGGTGGTCATGATGCCACTCGCCGTGCGGGTCGGGACGTTGAAGGAGAAGGCCTGGGGCGAGCCGATGTGCGGCTTCCCGACCCGGCTGTAGAGGATCCGAAGCATCGCGTTGGCGTCGGTGGCCGTGCCGACCGTGGAGCGAGGGTTGGAGCCCATCCGCTCCTGGTCGACGATGATCGCCGTCGTCAGGCCGCCGAGGAAGTCGACCTCCGGCCGCGCCAGCGTCGGCATGAAGCCCTGCACGAAGGCGCTGTAGGTCTCGTTGATCATCCGCTGCGACTCCGCGGCGATCGTGTCGAACACCAGCGAGCTCTTGCCCGAGCCGGACACGCCGGTGAACACGGTCAGCCGGCGCTTCGGGATCTCGACGCTGACGTCCTTGAGGTTGTTCTCTCGCGCGCCCTGCACGCGGATCAGGTCGTGGGCGTCGGCGACGTGCGGCGCAGGCGACTGCTTCTCCGTCTTCGTGGCTTTGCTCATCATGTCTCCATCAGTTGGGCGGGGCCGCCTTCGCGGCGCGTCCGTGGGCGTCGCCTGGCTCGATCCAACCAGCTTCGAGCCGTCCGTCTGATTCTGCATCGGCGCGTCGCGGCAACGGACCGCAACGCGCCACGGCGATCACGTTAGTAGCGGCTCCGTGACCGGTGCTTCTCGATTCCTGACCGGTCTGGTCACCTGGCGTGGCGCCGGTCCCTGCGCCTGGCGAGCAGCAGGACGCACGCGACGGCGCCGAGCACCACGGTGGCGAGTCCCGAGCCGCCGAGCGTCGCGCGCGGGCCCAGCGCCGTGATGAGCGGTCCGCCGAGCGCAGTGCCGAGCGGCGACGCGGTGAGCAATACCGCGCTGCGGGCCGCGAGCATCGCGGCCAGGTGCTGCGGTGGCGACGTGGCCTGCATCAGCGTCACCGAGAGCGCCACGAACGGTCCGTAGATCGCGCCGCCGAGCGTGAAGCACACAACGGTGACGGCCGTCGGCACGTCGAACCCGAACGGCAGCAGCACGAGCCCCCAGGCGACCACGATGACGACCGTCACCGGCCAGAGCGGCAACTGCCGCAGCGTGCCGACCGCAAGCCCGCCGAGCACCGCGCCGATGCCGAACAGCATCCAGTAGAGGCCGAGCAGCGTGCCCGGTGCGTGCAGGTCGTCGGTCACGTGGAGCGGCAGCGCGACCTCGACGGGTCCGTACAGCAGGTTGAAGAACCAGGTGAGCGTCAGCAGCCCGAGCAGCTCGGGATGGGATCGCAGCAGCGCGAGCCCGCCCCGGGCCGCCCGGTCGACAACGGAGACGTGCCCCGACTCCGGCAGCCGCATCCGTGCGACGAGCACGGCGAGGAACACGTAGGTGAGCGCGTCCAGGCCGAGCACGAGTGCGGAGCTGACGTACGTCACGAGCACACCGGCGATCGCAGGCCCGGCGATCGTGGCCGCGAAGTTCAGTGTGCTGACGACGGTGTTCCCGGCGAGCCGCTGCTCGTCGGGCAGCAGCTCGGCCAGCAGGGTGTACTTGCCCGCGCTCCCCCACGCGTGCAGCAGCGACGAGACCGCGAGCAGCACGACGTACAGCGGCAGCGAGAGCAGTCCGGCGAGCCAGACGAGCGGTACGGCGCCGAGGAACACGCCGCGCACGACGTTGTCGGCGAGCAGGAGCCGCCTGGCCGACACCCGGCGCAGTCGGCGACCGAACACCAGCGCGCCGACCACGCCAGGCAACGTGTACGCGGCCACCGCGCTGCCGACCCACAGCCCCGCGGTCGCCTGCGGCGCGAGCTCGATGGCGAGCCACGCCACCGCGACGAAGCTCATCCCGTCCCCGAGGTACGAGACCGCGAAACCGAGGATCAGTCGCCGGAACACCCGGTTGGCGAGCACCGGCCGGTACGCGGCGGGGACGAGGCGTCGGAGCATCTAGTGTCCTGCGTTGTGAATCTGCACCTGAGATCGATCTCGTCTCAGCTGTCAGCCAGGCCCGTGATGCCGGGGTGACTCAACGCAGCTCGTTGATGCGGATGTGGTTGCCCGCGGGATCGCGGAAGGCGCAGTCGCGAACACCGTACGGCTGCTCGGTCGGCTCCTGGACGACCTCGGCTCCGCTGGCCTCCACCCGCGCGAAGGTGTTGTCGAGGTCCTTGGTAGCCAACAGGATCCAGCCGTAGGTGCCCTTGGCCATCATCTCGGCAATGGTGCGGCGCTCGTCGTCGGTGACCCCAGGGTCGGCGGCCGGCGGCGCCAGGAGAATGGACGTGTCGGGCTGGTCGGCGGGGCCGACGGTGATCCAGCGCATCTTGCCGTTTCCGACGTCGCCACGGACCTCGAAGCCGAGGGTGTCGCGATAGAAGGCGAGGGAGGCGTCCGGGTCGTCGTGCGGGAGAAAGCTCACGTGAATGGTGATGTCCATGGCGATCAGGCTAGTTGCGGCTCGGTGACCCGCGCTTCTCGATTCCTGATCGGTCTGGTCACCTGCTTCGCCACGCACGGCGGCATCCCCGCCGTCGCGCGCGCCGCCTGGCGCCGGTAGGTGCTTGGCGGCACACCGACCAGCTCGGTGAAGCGACTGCTGAACGTGCCCAGCGACGAGCAGCCGACCGCGAAACAGACCTCGGTGACGCTGAGGTCGCCGCGACGTAG
>WHST01000181.1 GCA_009379955.1 Streptosporangiales bacterium
CGGCCCTTCCGGCCCTTCTCACTGGAGTAGTAGTGAGGCTCGATCAACCCCACCCACGACGCCCACGGGATCGTGGCATCCATCGTCTCCAGAAACTGTTCCCGGCGGGAGACCCGTCGACGGTTGCCGTACTCGACATCAGTGAAACTGGCCTGATCGCTGCGCACACCTCATCATTCCGCGATCCCCAGCACCCAGCCAGACGGCACCCCGGACGAACCAGAAAATCAGCGCATCCCTAGCGGTACGCCATCAGGAGGTCGGTGGTGACCGTGTGCTTCGGGGAGTGGAGGGCCAGCCCGTGAGAGAACGTGTCCGCAGGCATCCGGTCGGGACGTTCTTCGCCCTCGCCTTCCTGCTGACATGGGCCGTCTGGGTCCCGCGAGCGATGGTCACCGCCGGGGTCTTCGACGGTCGACCGCTGCTGGCACTCGGCGACGTCTGGACCTACGGCCCTGCCGTCGCCGGGCTGGTGACCGCGATCCTGGTGGGCGGGCGTCGTGCACTGCGCGAGACGGCGTCGCGGCTGGTGCGCTGGCGGGTCGGCTGGCACTGGTACGCGATCGTGGTGCTCACTCCTCCCGCGTTCACCGCGATCGTGATCGGTGTCTACGCCGCGTTCGGCCGGGGTGGCGAGATCGCTCGGCCCGCCGTCCTGCGGGACGGGCTGTTGGCGGCGCTGGTGTTCTTCGTCGTCGTCGCGCTCACCGACGGCATCGGCGAGGAGACCGGCTGGCGGGGATTCGCACTGCCCCGGCTGCTCGAGCGGCACCACCCGGCATTCGCGAGCCTGGTCCTCGGCGTCTGCTGGGCGCTGTGGCACCTGCCGCTCTTCTGGACCGAGAGCGCCGTGCTGTACCACCGCCCGTTCTGGCTGTTGCTGCTCGAACTGCCGGCCGTCGCGGTGCTCTACACCTGGGTCTTCCAGCGCACCGGTGGGAGCGCCCTGCTCGCGGTGCTGTTCCACGCATCCCAGAACCTCACCGCGTTGTCGGCGGCGACGGCCGCCGCGGGTGCCGGCCTCGGTCCAGCGCTGGTGGTCGTCGGCGCGAAGTGGGCCCTCGCCGGTGCCGTGCTGGCCGCAGACCACCGCGTCGACCGTCGAGGTGACGCCGCGGGGTGAGGCCGCCTGCCCCGTGTCCGCAGTGGCGTGGACACCGCGAGTCGGGTGTTCCCACATGCTGCAGCCTATGGGAACACCCGAATCGCGATGTGCCGGCCGGCACAGCTGTCACACCGGTGGCCGGACGGACGACACTGTCCGCATCACGGCTGCCCTTCGCAGCCGGACCGTGAGGGGCACCCGACCGTGTCATGCCACGGTGAGGGTGCCGTTCACCGGTCAGGGTCCGGTGACCTACTCAGCCGGCGTGCTGCCTCGGTGACCTCGGCGGTGCCGATCGCGGTGTAGACGTCGTGGGCCCGTTGCCATTGTGCGCGTGCGGTGGTGGTGTCGCCGGCGGCGTGGTGGGCGTCGCCGAGGTGGCACAGCGTGCGTGCCTCGCGGAGCCGGTAGCCGGTCTCGCGGTGCCGCCGCAGCGCGTCGGCGCCGGTCTCGATCGCCTCGTCATGCTTGCCGAGGCCGACCAGCGCCGCGGTGAGCACGGTGAGCGCGGCGTCCTCGGTGAGACGTAGTGACCGTTCCCGCGCCCGGTCGAGGGTGCTCGTGGCGATCTCCACGGCCTTGTCGTGGTCGCCCAGGAAGACGTGGCCCCAGCCGAGGATGTCGAGCCAGCGGAAGTACAGCGGGTGGTCGGCGATCGGCTCCATCTCCGCGGCGGTCGGCACGCCGCCGCGGTCCCACTCCGCCGGCGGCACGCTCCTGACGTCGAGCTCCGCGATCACGGCACGGGCCTCCAGGAGGTTCTCCCGATGGCCGTCTCGCTCCGCGACGACCCGCGCCGCGTCCACGATCGAGCGGGCGCGGTCGTAGTCACCCGCGTCGCACAGGCAGCGCGCCAGGTCGCACCGGCAGGTGACGCTGCCGGCGCGGTGCTCCATCTCGTCGAGCAGCTCGATCCCCTGCTCGAGGTGGTCGGCGGCCTCGGCGAGACGCCCGACGCGGCGCAACGCGTACCCGAGGATGCTGTGGGCACGTGCCCTGCTCTCCGGATCGTTGGGATCGCTCTCGCGGATCATGACTTCGAGGTCGGCGACGGCTTCGGTCAACTGGCCGCGCTCCGACCGCAGCAGGCCGAGGTTCCTGGTCGTCGAGATGACACCCTCGGCGTCGCCCAGGCCCTCGAAGAGGTCACGAGCGCGGATCCCCGCCGCGATGGCGTCGTCAAGCCGGGATGAGCTGCCACTGACGACGCAGGCGCGGTGCCATGCGATGGCCTCGCCGTGGCGGTCGGCGGACTCGGCGAAGAGCACCGCCGCCTGCCGAAGCGCGTCGAGGTGCTCGTCGACACGCTCGAGTTCGTTGCGCAGGAAGCCGATCCCGAGCAGCGTCGCCGCCGCGACCCGGAGGTCTCCCTCCCGCTCGGCGAGGGGCAGGGCGACGGCGTTGGTCGCCGCGAACTCCGTCTCGTTGCCGCTGTTCTGGGCATACGCGCGCAGGGCGTCGGCGAGATGCCAGACCACGCGATACGGGCCGTGCTCGGCGCAGTGGGTGACGACCGCCGTCAGGTTGGCCAGTTCGTCGTCGACCCAGGCGAGGTCGGTACGTTCGACGAGGTCGTCGTCGGGCAGCGGCCGCGGCAGCCGGTAGTGCCTGGCGGTCTGCGGGAGCATCGCGGCGTCGACCATGCGGATGTACCAGTCGAAGAGTCGCTGCCGCGCTTCCTCCGCCGCCGCCGTGTCGTCGTCCGCGGCGCGCAGCCGCGCGTAGTCGCGGACGAGGTCGTGCATGCGGAACCGTCCGGGTCCCTGCGCGTGGACGAGGCTGGCCGAGACGAGTGCGTCGAGGCGTCGCCGCACAGCTGTCTCGCCGGTGAGCGCGGCGACGGCGTCGGCGGTGAAGTCGGCTCCGGGGATCAGGCCGAGGCGGCGGAAGAGCCGCTGGGCATCGGTGTCGAGCGCGGCGTACGACAGCTCGAACGCCGCGGTCACCGGGTGGTCGTCGCCGGCCCACAGGGTGAGGAGTCGTCCACCGCGGTCGAGGTCGGCCGCGTAGTCGGCGACGGCTTCGTCGGGGCGCAGGGCGAGGTACGCGCCCGCCACCCGTAGGGCCAGTGGCAGCCGTCCGCACAGTTCGGCGATCCGTGTCGCCGCGTCGACGTCCGCCGTCATCCGGTCGTTGTCGGTCAGCGTGGCCAGCACCGTGGTCGCGTCGTCGAGCCCGAGAGCCGCGAGAGGCAGCGCCCGGGCGCCTTCGATCGCGACGAGTGCGGGGAGCTGGTTGCGGCTGGTGATGATGACCCCGCAGCCCGGGCCGCTGGGCATGAGGGGCCGGACCTGGTCGGGGGTGGCGGCGTTGTCGAGGACGACCAGGACGCGTCGGTCGGCGAGCTGGGAGCGGTACGTGGCGGCCTGTTCGTCTTCGTCTGCTGGTATCTGGTCTCCCGGGGTGCCGAGTGCGCGGAGGAATCGGGGGAGGACGTCGGGTGCACGCAGGGCTTGTTCGGCGGAGAAGCCGCGCAGGTCGACGAACAGCTGCCCGTCGGGGAACCGTTCGGCCAGCCGGTGTCCTGCGGCGACGGCGAGCGCGGACTTGCCCACACCTGGCGGACCCGAGATCACCACCGCGGGTCGCCCCTGCCCGCCCAGCCATGACTCGACGCGTTCGATCTCGTCGTCGCGGCCGACGAAGCCGGCGGGTTCGGCCGGGAGCTGTCGCGGCACCGCCGCTGGGGTGGCAGCTGCGGGGGCCGGCGTGGGTGGGGTGTCGTGGGTGCCGGTGAGGATGGCTTGGTGGAGGTCGTGGAGTTCGGTGCCGGGGTCGATGCCGAGTTGGTCGGCGAGTCGGGTGGTGATGTCGCGGTAGGCGGCTAGTGCTTCGGTCTGTTCTCCTGCGGCGTGTTGGGCGCGCATCAGTAACGCCCACAGGCGTTCTCGTAGTGGGTGTTCCTCGACCAGTCGCTTCAGTTCGACCACGGCGTCTCGGGCGCGGCCGAGGGTGATGTCCAGGTCCAGGCATCGCTCCAGCACGCCGAGTCGCCGTTCGACCAGGCCGGCGGCCGCGTGCCGGTGCAAGACGTCGGAGGCGACGTTGCCCAACGGGTCACCGCGCCACAGCTGCAGTGCCTCGCGCAGTTGCTGTGCCGCGGCGGGCTGGTCACCACGAGACTGTGCCTGGTCGGCTTCGTCGACGAGGCGGTCGAAGTCGGCCAGGTCGAGACCGCACCGCGTCAGGTCGAGGCGGTAGCCGTGGGCGTCGCTGACGATCAGGTCGTCGCCGACGGCGCTGCGCAGCCGGTAGACGTACACCGACAGCGACTGGCGGAACGACGCGATCGGTGCGTCGCCCCACACGGCGTCGGTCAGCTGCTCGACCGACACCGACCGTCCGGCCTCGAGTAGCAGCGTGGCAAGCACCACGCGTTCCTTCGCCGCCGACACCGATACCTCACGACCGTCGCGGACCACCCGCAACGGCCCGAGCAGACCGAAGTACACGCTCACCGCCACAGTGTGGCGTGTTCGTCATTCCGAAGGGACCCGCCCGGGCCTGAGTGTGCAGGCGAGGGCACGCTCACGGACGGAGGTTCCTGGCGGCGGTCTCGACCGTGCGCTCGAGGCGCCGCCGCCTCGTCTCCGGCCGCTTGGCGCGGGAGATCCACTCGAGGATCGCCCGCCTGGTCGACGGAGGGAAGGCGTGGAAGTGACCGGCCGCCGTCTCGTCGGCGGCGAGCATCTCGCGCAGGTCGTCGGGGACGACGCCGTTCTGCGCGTCCGCGAGCAAGGTCCACGTCCCTGTGCGCTTCGCGAGGTCGACGGCCGCCTGGCCGCGCGGCGTCATGAGCCCCTGCGCGGTCAGGCGCTCGACGAGCGCACGGTTGACGTTGCTCCAGGCTCCCCGCGGGTTGCGCGGGGTGAAGCGCAGGCACCAGGACTCCGCGTCGCGCTTGCGCGCCAGGCTGTCGATCCAGCCGAAGCACAGCGCCTCCTCGATCGCCTCGTCGTGCCGCACGTTCGGAGTGCTGCTGCCGGCGTGCTGGAGGATGAGCCAGATCTCGTCGGCGGTCTCGCCGTTGTCCCGCAGCCACGCGCGCCACTGCGCACGGTCTGCCGCCTGGAAGGTGCGCGTGATCGTCGTGGTCGTCATGGTCGTCACGCCTCCGTCCTGGCGGTGCGCCGCTCGGACCAGTGCGGGTTGTTCATGATGCCGAGGACGTTGCCGAACGGGTCGACGACCGACGCGGTGTTGAAGTCGGACTCGCGCTTGGTGATCTCCTCGTACACGGTCGCGCCCAGCTCCACGAGCCTCGCGAGGGTGCCCTCGAGGTCGTCGACGTGCCAGAACATCACCGCTCCGCCCGGGGCGTTGGACGCACCCTGCGGGGCGTACTTGCGGTCGATGAAGCCGAGCTCGTCCTCGTCGTCGCCGACGCGGAACTCGATGTACGCGGGCTTCGCCGGCGGGTGGGGGAACGCGTAGTAGGCCTCCTGGCCGAGCAGCTCGGTGTACCACTCCTTGGCGGCGGTCAGGTCGTCGGCGTAGAAGCTGATGGTGGCGAAACCTCGCAACATGGGTTCTCCCTCGGGTCGGGCTGTGCCGTCGATTGGTGACGCCGTCATCATGCGCCCGTGAAGTGCTCATCGAATGAGCACTTTTTCTGAGAGAATTCCTGTCATGCGCGCGGACCGCCTGGTGGCCACCCTGCTGCTGATGCAGGCCCGCGGTCGGGTGACCGCGGCCGGGCTGGCGGCCGAGCTCGAGGTGTCCGTGGCCACCGCGCGTCGTGACCTCGAGGCGCTGTCCGCGGCCGGCGTCCCCGTCTACCCGCAGCCGGGCCGCGGCGGCGGCTGGTCGCTCGTCGGCGGCGCGCGGACCGACCTCACCGGCCTCACCTCCACCGAGGCGCGGGCGCTGTTCCTGCTCGCCGGTCCCGCGGCGTCCGGTGCCCCTGCGGTCAGGTCGGCGCTGCGCAAGCTCGTCCGCGCGCTGCCCGACACCTTCCGGGCCGACGCCGAGGCGGCGGCCGACGCGGTCGTGGTCGACCCCGCACGGTGGGGCGAGCGTGGCCGCGTACGCCCCGCGCCGGTCGACACGCTCCAGGACGCCGTGGTCCGCCGCCGCAAGGTGTCGCTGCAGTACGAGACCCGAGGCGGGCAGCGGACGCAGCGACTCGTCGACCCGTGGGGACTGGTCGACAAGGACGACGTCTGGTACCTCGTGGCCGGCACCGAGAAGGGGCAGCGGACGTTCCGCGTCGACCGCATCGCCGAGGCGGCGGTGACCGACCTCGCCGCCGAGCGGCCCGACGACTTCGAGCTGTCGCGCGAGTGGGAGCGGGTGGTCGACGAGATGGAGCAGCGCCGCTCGCTCGTCTCGGCGACGATGCTCATCTCCGCTCGGCTGCTGCCCGTCCTGCGCAGCCAGTTCGGGCGGCACTGCGAGCCCTTGGAGACGCTCGACGACGGTCGCGTCCGCGTGCGGGTCGCGGCACACCTGCCCATCGGGATCGCGCAGGAGATCGCGGGCTGGGGTGCCGCCGTCGAGGTGCTCGAGCCCGATTCCGTCAGGGCCGAGCTCGCGCGCCTCGGGTCGGAGCTCGTGGAGCGTTACGCGCGGCCGTTGACGTAGGCTACTGTTCGACATATGAGCAGTCGTTCAGATGACCAGGTGCTCGACCTGGGGTCGTGTGCCACCAAGGTGGTCGACGCCGACCGGGTCGCGGCCGTCGCCGCCCGGATGCCCGCCGACGCCGAGGTCACCGACACCGCCGACGTGCTCGGCCTGATGGCCGATCCCGGCCGGCTGCGGCTGCTGGTCGCGTTGCTGGACGGTGAGCTGTGCGTCTGCGACCTGGCCGCCGTCACCGGGTCCACGGAGTCGTCGACGTCCCACGCGCTGCGGCTGTTACGGGCGCACCGGGTCGTCGCGGTCCGCCGGTCCGGCCGGATGGCGTACTACAGCCTCGCCGACGCGCACGTGCGCTTGCTGCTCGACGTCGCGTTCGCGCACACCGAGCACACCGAGGCCGTCCACCCCGAGCGGGACGCCTGACGTGGGGCACGGACACGACCACGGCACCCTGACCGCCGAGCACGCCGGTGGCCGGCACCGGTGGCGGCTGGCCGGCGCGTTCGGGCTGATCGCCTCGTTCTTCGCCGTCGAGCTGGTCTACGGCCTGCTCTCCGGCTCGCTCGCGCTGCTGTCCGACGCCGGCCACATGGCCGCCGACGTGGTCACGCTGGCCGCGGCCCTGGCGGCGACGCGCATCGCGACGCGTCGCGACACCACGGGACGGCGCACGTACGGGTCGTACCGCGCGGAGATCTTCGCCTCGCTGCTCGCCGTGCTGACGATGCTCGGCGTCGCGGTGTACATCGTGTCCGAGGCGGTGGGTCGCGTGGGCGCCGCCGCCGAGGTGTCGTGGGGTCCGATGCTCGTGGTCGGTGCGATCGGTCTCGCCGTCAACGTCGCCGCCATGCTCCTGCTGCGCTCCGGCGCGAGCGAGAGCCTCAACGTCAGGGGCGCCTACCTCGAGGTCGTCGCCGACACCGCGGGATCCGTGGGCGTCATCGTCGCCGGCGCGCTCGTCGCGGTCACCGGACGGTCGGTCTGGGACACCGTGATCGCCCTCGCCATCGGCGCGTTCGTCGTCGTCCGTGCGGTCCTGCTCGGTCGGCAGGTGCTCGCCGTGCTCGGCCAGCACGCCCCGGCGGGCATGGACGTCGACGCGGTCACCGACGACCTCGCCGGCGTGACCGGGGTGCGGGACGTGCACGACCTGCACGTCTGGACCCTGACCTCGGGGATGAACGTCGCCACCGCCCACCTGGTCACCGTCGACGACGCGTACTCCCACGCCGTGCTCGACCGGGCCAGGGAGGTGCTGCGCGACCGCCACGGCGTCTCCCACGCGACCCTGCAGGTCGAGCCCGCCGACCACACCGGCTGCCAGGAGCTGACCTGGTGAGGCCGAGAGCGGACCGATAGCGGGCCGAAGGCGTGCGGTGGTCACGTGGGGATCGAGATTCCCCAGGACGAAGGAGACCGTCATGCCCGTCACGACACCCGTCGCCGAGCTGCTGTTCGGAGCCGAGGCCGGCACGCCGATCAGCACGGACGAGTCGACGGTGAAGCAGTGGAGCGAGGCACGCGAGTGCCTGGAGTCCGCGCCCAAGGTCTGGCTCACGACCGTACGGCCCGACGGTCGGCCGCACGTCCAGCCGGTGCTGGTGGTGTGGGTCGACGGCGTGCCGTGCTTCACGACCCGACCGGTCTCGCACAAGGCGGAGAACATCGCCGCCAACGGCCGCTGCATCGTCAGCGTGGCGAGCGAGACCCTCGACCTCGTCGTCGAGGGTCGGCCGGCCAGGATCCACGACGAGGTCGAGCTCGGACGCGTGTCAGACGCCTTCAAGGCGAAGTACGAGTGGGAGCTGACGGTGCGCGACGGCTCGGTCCACGAGGATGCTCTGCCGGGGTCGCCGGAGTACGGCTTCTACCGGGTCATGCCGACCCGCGCGTTCGGGTATGGGCCTGATGGCATGACCGCTACCCGGTGGCGGTTCTGAGGTCCTCTTTCGGGGTCGATTTCTCGGGGGCCGCTGCCTCACTCCTTTCTTGATTGTGGGGTCGCTCGTCGGGTGTCAAGAAACCGCACAACGACTTTTGTGGGATTATCGGTCTGGCGGCTTCTTGACACCCGACGGCCGACCCGGAAAAACGCGCATCTACGGGGCGAGGCAGCTCTGTGGCTGCCGCGCTTCCTAATTAGCGGCCGGTCGAGGTGCCTTTCGAGTCCCTTTCGCTGAGACCTCAGGAACCGTTATTCACCCGTGACATTAATGCGAGGACCGGTGTCCGATATTTCCCGATCTGCCGTCACCGCCAGGGTCTAGAATTGGTTTATGGACGGCGACACGACGGCGATTCCCGGGACCGCGGATGCGGTGTGGGAACACGTCTTGTCCCTGCGCGAGCAGGTCGCTGCCCTCGCTCGTACCGATCTCGGTGTCCTCGGCGACGCCGATGTCGAGGGTTTGCTCGTCGTGGTGGAGGAGGCCACGCGGATCCTGCCCGTCGCCCAGCGGGCCCTGGTGCTGCAGGTAGCCTCCCGCGGGATCGCCACGGACCGGGGCTACAAGTCGGCGGTGCCGTACCTGCGGGACCTACTGCGGGTCACCGAGGCCGACGCCGCAGCACGGGTCAAGGCGGTCGACCGGTTCCAGGCCCGCACCGCGGTCTCCGGCCAGGTGTTGCCGGCGCGGTTCCCGCGGGTCGCGGACGCGCAGGCGGCCGGGGTGCTCTCTCCCGGGCACGCGGTGGTGATCGCGGAGGCGTTGCAGAAGCTCCCCGCCGCGGTGGACGACCCGACCCGTGCCGCGGCGGAGGCCCGGCTGGTGCAGACCGCGACTGAGCTGGATCCGGCGCGGTTGCGGTGTGCGGCCAAACACCTGGGCGCGTGC
>WHST01000182.1 GCA_009379955.1 Streptosporangiales bacterium
CGGGCGCGAGGCACCGCCCGCAGCGACGCACCACCATCCACCCACGACCAAGCTCAGCGGCATCCAGCCGGTGAGCCAGCCCACCATGCCCAAGCTCACCTCAAGCCCGGACTTGACTTCGACCTCATAGGTTGGTCAGTCGACGCAGAACTCGTTGCCGTCGGGGTCCTGCATGACGACGCAGTACTCGCCGAGCTCCTCGACCGGGTGCAGGCGGGTGGCGCCCAGGGCGACGAGGCGCTCGACCTCGGTGTCGATGAGGCGCTTGGTCTCGTCGAGGGGGACCTGCCCGCCGCGGCCGATCTTGAGGTCGAGGTGCATGCGGTTCTTCGCCGTCTTCGGCTCGGGCACGCGCTGGATGAAGATGCGTGGTCCGGTGCCGTCGGGGTCGATGCACGCGGAGGCGCGATTCCACTCCGACTGCGGGATGCCCATGCTCGTGAGCCACGACTCCCAGGAGTCGTGACCCGGCGGTGGTGGCTGGACGATGTAGCCGAGCGCCGCCGCCCAGAACTCGGCGGTGCGGCTCGGGTCGGGACTGTCGAGGGTGATCTGCACTCCGGTCGCCATGCCCACGGACACTACCCACGCCCACCGACACCGCCGGATGAGAGGCTGCCGTCATGAGGATCGGTCGCAAGCTTGCCGGGTTCCTGGTCGCCGTCGCGCTGTGGAACCTCGTCACGTACTCCGTGTTCGTCAACAACCTGATCGGGACGGACGGACGGCCGACGGGGTACTACGTCGCGCACGCCGTCCTCATCGTCGTCAACCTGGGGATCGCGGCCGTCCTCGCCGTGGTGGCCTGGCGCGCGTGGCGTGCGCTCCCGGCGGCGTCCGAGCGCAACGAAGACGCGTCAACCAGAGGTTGACGTAGCGCCGCGGACCGGCGGGCCTAGGTCCAAGGGCGTAGCCGGCGCGAGACCATGTCCGTTGGCGCCCTCACCCGCCGGCACGCAGGCTGGACGCCATGACCACCATGCTCCAGACCTCCACGGAACGGGCCGACGAGAACCGGATGCCGCCAGCCACAGCGTCCCTGCGCGTCGTCACCGTCGGCATGCTCACCCTCGTCACGCTCGTGGCGTTCGAGGCGATGGCCGTCGCGACGGCGATGCCGGCGGCTGCCAGGGCGCTTTCCGCCGTGGGCTCGTACGGGCTCGCGATCTCGGCGTTCCTCGCGATGAGCCTCTTCGGCACCGTCGTCAGCGGCTACTGGGGCGACCGGTCCGGGCCGCGCGCGCCGCTGCTCACCGGCCTCGCCGGGTTCACCGGGGGGCTCGTCGTGAGCGGTCTGGCGCCGAGCTTCGTGCCGTTCGTCGTCGGCCGTGCCATCGGCGGCTTCGGTGCCGGGCTGGTGGCCGTCTCGATCTACGTGCTCATCGGCAAGGCGTACCCCGCCGACCGGCGGCCGAAGATCTTCGCCTGGTTCTCCGCCGCGTGGGTGCTCCCCGCGGTGCTCGGTCCCGCCCTCGCCGGCTGGCTCACCGAGGCCGTCAGCTGGCGGGTCATCTTCCTCGGTGTGCCGCCCATCGCGATCCCCGCCGCGCTCGCCCTGCTGCCGGCGCTGAACAGCGTCTCCGGCGGTACCGGCCAGACGTGGATGTCGATGCGGCCGTGGCGGCGCATCGGCGCAGGCGCGGGCGTCGCTGTCGCGGTGACCGTCATGCTCTGGGGGGCGGAGAACCTCGGTACGCCCACCGGCATCGCCGCCACCGTTGCCGGCGGTCTCGCGCTGATCGGCACGCTGGCGATCCTGCTGCCGTCCGGCACGGTCGCGCTGCGCCGCGGGCTGCCCTCGCTCGTCGCCTCGCGGGGCATGCTGACGATGAGCTTCTTCGGCGCCGACACGTTCATCCCGCTCATGCTCGTCACGCACCGCGGGCTCTCGCCGGTGTACGCGGGTGTCGCGCTAACGAGCGGCGCGCTCGGCTGGAGCGCGGGCGCGTGGCTGCAGGCGCGGGTGCGGACGGACGCCGCGCACGCCAGGCTCCTCGGTGCCGGCGCGGGAGTCGTCGGGCTCGGGTCGGTCCTGCTGGCGGTCATCGTGCTCGGCCTGCCCACCTGGGCGGTCGCGGTCGCGTGGGTGCTGGCGGGTCTCGGCATGGGAGCCGCGATGTCGAGCGGCTCGGTGCTGCTGCTGAACCTGTCGAACCCCAGCGAGCAGGGCAAGAACTCGTCGTACCTCCAGCTCGCCGACTCGTTCGGGGGCGTGCTGGGAGTCGGACTCGCCGGCGCGATCTTCGCCGCCGCGCACGCGCAGGGTCCGGTCGGTTCCGGCGTCTACGCCGTGATCTGGCTGGCCCTCGCGGTCGCAGGCATCGGCGCGGGGCTCGCGGGTCGGCGCACCGCGCGTCGAGGCTGAAGGGGCAACCGCCTCGACGTCCGAGGGGGTCTCCCGCGGGAATGGAGCACCTGCGGGAGACCCCGCCGTCTCACACCCGCCGTCCCTAGACTGGCGGCGATGGACGACTGGACGCCCGCTCGGATCCCCGACCTCACCGGCCGCGTGGCCGTCGTGACGGGCGCCAACAGCGGCATCGGGTTCGTCACCGCGCTGGAGCTCGCCAGGCACAGTGCCCGGGTCGTCGCCGCCGGACGCAACGACGAGCGCGGACAGGCCGCCGTCGCCGAGATGCGTGCCCAGGTCCCCGGTGCCCGGGTCGACTGGGCGACGCTCGACCTCGGCGACCTCGCGTCGGTACGCGCCTTCGCCGCCGCGTTCACCGGCGACCACCGGCACCTCGACCTGCTGGTGAACAACGCGGGCATCGCGCTCGCCGGTCACGGACGTCTGGCGAACGGCTTCGAGCGGCAGTTCGGCGTCAACCACCTCGGCCACTTCGCCCTGACCGGGCTGCTCCTGCCGTCGCTGCTGACCCGTCCCGGCGCTCGCGTCGTGACGGTGTCGAGCGACGCGCACGAGCGTGCGCACCTCGACATCGACGACCTGCAGAGCGAGCGGAACTACGGCAGGGCACGGGCGTACGGGCGGTCGAAGCTCGCCAACCTGCTCTTCGCGTTCGAGCTGCATCGCCGCGCCGTCGCGACCGGTGCCGACCTGCGCAGCGTCGCCGTGCATCCCGGCGCGACCGCGACCAACATCGCGAACGGGAACTCACCGTTGCTCACGGCGGTCACCTGGGTGATGGCGCGGTTCATGCGTCCGGCGACCGCCGGTGCGGTCCCGTCGCTGTACGCCGCGGCGGCGGACGACGTGGCGGGCGGCGACTACCTCGTGCCGGGACCGAAGGACTCGACACCGGTGCAGCGCCGTGCCGCCCCGCAGGCGTACGACCAGGCCGACGCCGTGCGCCTGTGGGACGTGTCCGAGCGGCTCACCGGCGTCGCGGTCGCGATCTGACCGGTCAGCTGGCGGAGTACTTCTCCAGGAGGCGGAGCCACACCTCGCTGACGGTGGGGAAGGCCGGCACGGCATGCCAGAGGCGCTCCATCGGCACCTCGCCGACGACGGCGATCGTCGCCGCGTGCAGCATCTCCGAGACGTCGGGGCCGGCGAACGTCGCGCCGACGATGACGTGGCGCTGCTCGTCGACCACGATGCGGGCGTTGCCCTGGTAGTCGTCGGAGTGCAGGGCCGCGCCCGCGACGTCGCCGATGCGGAAGTCGATCGCACGTGCCTTGAGGCCGGCCTCCCTGGCCTGGCGTTGGCTGAGGCCCACCGCGCCGACCTCGGGGTGGGTGAACACGACCTGCGGCACGGCATTGTGGTCGGCCGTCGCGACGTACCTGGTCCACGGGATCGTGCCGACCTTGCGGCCGTCCGCGCGGGCCGCGATGGCCACGCCGCACGCGCGGGCCTGGTACTTGCCCATGTGCGTGAGGAGCGCGCGCTTGTTGACGTCGCCGACCGCGTAGAGCCAGTTACCGGTGCCGCGGACGAGGCAGGTGTCGTCGACGTCGAGCCAGGAGCCGTCTTCGAGCCCGACCGTGTCGAGCCCGATGTCGCCGGTGCGGGGCGTACGTCCGGTCGCGACGAGCAGCTCGTCGGACTCCAGGACCGAGCCGGTGTCGAGGGTGAGTCGGACGGTGCCGTCGGTGAGTCGCTTGACCTCGGTGGCGGTCGCGCCGAACCGCAGGTCGGACCCGCGCTGCCGGAACGCACCGGCGACGAGGTCACCGGCGAAGCCGTCGACGCTCGGCAGCAGCTGGTCGCCGCGCACGATCATGGTGACGTGGGAGCCCAGTGCGGTGAACGCGTCGGTCATCTCGCAGGCGACGACGCCGCCGCCGATGACCGCGAGGCGGCCGGGCACGGTCTGCGCGGTGGTCGCCTCGCGGCTCGTCCACGGCTTGGCGTCCTTCAGGCCGGGCACGTCGGGGACCGCGGCGTCGCTGCCGGTCGCGATGACGACGGCGTGGTTCGCGCGCAGGGAGATCTCGGCGCCGTCGGACGGCGTGACGACGACCGTGCGCTCACCGGTGAGGCGTGCGTGCCCGCGGACGAGGGTGATGCCGGCGCCCGTCAGCCAGTCGACCTGCCCATCGTCCTTCCAGTGCGAGGCGAACGAGTCGCGGCGGCTCAGTACCGCCGAGACGTCGAGGTCGCCCGTCACCGCCTGCCGCGAGCCGTCGACCGACTGCGCGCCGACCAAGGCGGCCTCCGGGCGCAGCAGCGCCTTGCTCGGCATGCAGGCGTAGTACGAGCATTCGCCGCCGACCAGCTCGCGCTCGACGACGACCGCCGACAGCCCGTTGTCGACGACGGTCTGCGCGATGTTCTCACCGGGCGGGCCGGCACCGATCACCACGACGTCGTAGACGCGCTCCTCCGGCTGCGCGGCCTGCCCCTGCTGTGCGTTCACGTGGTCTCCCGTCGACCCCCGTCACCTCGAAACGTTAGGGCGTTGATCATGGGATCGCCAGCCGGGGTGCGCTCAGGCGCCCGCCGCCTCGATCCGGCGGCGCGCGTCGCGGATGTGCGGGCCCTCGCGCAGCGGCCGCGGCACCGTCAACGCCGCCACGCGCAGCGCGCGCAGGGCCGCGGTGGTGGCGAGCCGTGACACCGGGGGCGCGATGCCGAACAGGTCACGTGCCCACCCCGGCAGGAGTGCGTACGCCAACGCGCCGATGCCGGCCCAGCCGGGCCGCGCGACGGTGAGCTGCAGCGCCCAGTTCATCGGCGGGAACATGATGAACCGTGCCACGTTCCTGGCCTCCGGCGTGCCGGCGAGGGACGGGCGTACCGCGGTGAAGTACGTCTCGAGCGCGGCGGTGTCGGCCGGTGCGTCCCTGGGGTCGATGCCGACCAGCCACGCGCGCCAGCGCTGCTCCCTGACGTAGGTGTCGGCCTCCGCGTGGCTCAGCCGCATGCCCGCTCTCCGGACGACCTGCAGGTAGGAGTCGATCTCGCAGCAGTGCACCCACAGCAGGAGGTCGGGATCGCCGATGCCGTAGCGCTCGCCGGTGGCGGGGTCGACCGCGGTGAGCCGGTCGTGGATGCGACGGACCCGCGCCGCCGCTCGGTGCGCCTGCTCCACGGTTCCGTACGTCGTGTTGCCCACGTAGCCGGTCGTGCGGGCCAGCCGGCTCCACGTGCCCTCGCGGTAGTCGGAGTTCTGCGTGAACCCGCGGATCACCCGCGGGTGGAGCGCCTGGAAGTACAGGGCGCGCAGGCCGGCGACCCACATGATCGGGTCGGCGTGCACCCGCCAGGTCACGCTGCCCGGCCCGGGTGGGCGTACGTCGGAGTCGGGCGGCAGGGTGAGCGTTCCGACGTCGATGGTCACCCGACCTCCTGTGCCTGCTCGAACACCTCGGCCGTACCGGCGTCACGGCCCCGCGCTTCTGCCCTGTGCCAGAAGTCGACCAGCACTTCTGCCAGCTCGGTCGGGACGTCGGCGTTGGGAGAGTGGCCGGCGTCGGCGAGCACGGCGCACGCCGCGCCGAGCCGGCTCGCCATCTCGGCCTGCAGCGCCGGCGGCCAGGTGTCGTCGTTCTCGCCGAACGCGACCAGCGTCGGGATCGGCACCCGGGCGAGCTCGTCGACCCGGTCGGGCTCGGTCAGCACCGATCTGGCCATCGCCACCAGCGCGTGCGGCGACGACACCTCGTAGCGCCGGCGGACGAACTCGAGGACCTCGGCCGGCCGCTTGGGACCCGGCCGGAACGACTCGAAGCGCTGCATCGTCGGCGCCACCACGGCGGGCCCGAAGCGCGAGACCACGTCGACGAGCAGCCGCGCGTGGCGCTGCCGGAGGCCGACGACCTTGCTAGGCCCCGAGCCGAGCAGGGTGTACGAGGCCACGCCCGCGGAGTCGATGAGCAGCGCGGCGCGCGTGACCAGACCGCCGAACGAGTGGCCGAGCAGGTGGACGGGTGCGGTGGCGCCGAGCACGTCGATCATCGCGCGAACGTCGGCGCCGAGCGCCTCGGTCGTGTACGCCTGCGGCGTCGCCGGACCCGGCGTGTCGTACTGGCCGCGCTGGTCGACGGCGAGGACTGACCGGCCGGCCCGCGCGATCGGCTCGAGCAGGGCGATGAAGTCCTCCTTGCTCCCCGAGTAGCCGGGCACGAGCAGGGCGGGGGAGACCGGGGACGATCCGTCCGGTGGATCGGCACGCAGCGCAGCGAACTCGCCACGCTTGGTGAGGATCGAGGTGCGGTGCACCCCAGCGGGCAGGTCGACGAACGGCGGTGTGCTCATCTCGGCGGCGACCGTTTCCTCGAGACGACTTCGGGAGGGCGTGCTGCTACCCCTCGACGTTACCCGAGGTGTCCTGCCCGTTGGAGCGTCGCGACGGCCGGCGGCGTCGCCGCGGTGCGTCGCCGTCGGTCGGCTGCTGCTCGCCGCCGGAGCGGTCGCCGTCACGGCCCGCGGACGCCTCGGTCGGCGCCGGCGCCGGCGCGTTCGCGTCGGTCGGCTTACCGCTGCGGGTGCGCGTCCGCTCCCGGGAGCGCCGCGGCTTGCGCTCCTCGCGGTCGACGTCGCCGTCGCGCGGACGCGGGCGTCCGCGCGCGCCGTCGCGGCGTCCTGGCCGCCCGGAGCGTCCGCTGGCGTCGCGCTCCGCGCGCCTGGCCGCCCTCGCCGCCTCGGGGCCCGGGTTGCCGGGGAACACGCTGACCGCGTCGTCGGGGATGTCGAGGTCGCTGTAGAGGTGCGGCGACGTCGAGTAGGTCTCCGGCGGCTCGCCGAGCTCGAGGCCGAGCAGCGTGTCGATCGACTTCCACCGGGGGAGGTCGGCCCAGTCGAGGAACGTGATCGCCGTGCCGGTCGCGCCGGCGCGGGCGCTGCGCCCGACCCGGTGCAGGTACGCCTTCTCGTCCTCGGGGCAGTCGTAGTTGACGATGTGCGTGACGCTGTCGACGTCGAGCCCACGGGCGGCGACGTCGGTGGCCACGAGCACCTCGATCGTGTTGGACCTGAAGTCGCGCATCGCGCGCTCGCGGTCGCCCTGTCCGAGGTCGCCGTGGACGGCGGCCGCCTTGAAACCGCGCGCCACGAGGTCGCCGCCCACCATGTCGGCGGCGACCCTGGTGCGGCAGAACACCATCGTGCGGCCGCGGTCCTTCGACTGCAGGATGCGCGCGAGCACCTCGCCCTTGTCGAGCTGGTGGGTGCGGTAGACGAGCTGGCGGATCTCCGGTACCTGGGCCTCTTCGAGGCCGGTGGCGCCCTGCTGGTGCTCGACATGCACCTGCGTGGCCTGCCGCAGGTAGCGGCGGGACAGGCCGACGACCTCGCCGGGCATCGTCGCGGAGAAGAGCAGGGTCTGCCGGCTCTCCGGGGTGAGCGAGATGATCCGCTCCACGTCGGGGAGGAACCCGAGGTCGAGCATCCGGTCGGCCTCGTCGAGGACGAGGGCGCGGACCGCGGAGAGGTCGAGGACGCGTCGGTTGGCGAGGTCGAGCAGCCGGCCGGGCGTGCCGACGACGATCTCGACGCCGGCCTTGAGCCCCTCGATCTGCGGGTCGTACGAGCGCCCGCCGTAGACCATGAGGATGCGGACCCCGCGGTCGCCGGACGCCGTCTCGAGGTCGCCCGCGACCTGCAGGGCGAGCTCGCGGGTCGGGACCACGACGAGGGCCTCGGGGAGGCCGGGGCCGGGGACGGTGATGCGCTGGAGAACGGGCACGGCGTACGCGAGCGTCTTGCCCGTGCCCGTCGGTGCCTGGGCGATGACGTCGTTGCCCGCGAGCGCGAGGGGGATCGTCATCTCCTGGACCGGGAAGGGCGCGACGATGCCGACGGCGGCAAGCGCGTCGGCCGTGTCGGCCTCGGTCCCGAGATCGCGGAAGGTCTTGATGGTTGTCACCTTTCTTCGGCGTGACATGCGTGGTCGCGGCGTCGGGGCCGGCGTGCGCTCACGTGTCGCGTGGTCTCGCGTGTCGTCGCCGCCGGTGAGTACGTGGGTGGTGACGCCCGCGGGGACCGCACTCACCGCAGAGATGCCCCACCGACCGTCACGCGCCGTACCCGAACGATCCGCCGGTCGCGCGAAACCGCATGCAGTCTAGTCGCCTCCCCGCGTCGACCGCGATCGGGCACGCTCGCGGAGGCAGACTGTGCTGCTGGTACCCCACCCCGACTCGACAGTAGCGGGTCCCCGGCAGGCCGTGGGAGTCGCGGCTGGCCGGCTTCTGTCGAGTCGATTGGTAACGTTCGCGGATGGAGATAACGCCCTCGGGCGACGACCGGGTCGCGGTCGCCGTCGCCGACCTCCTCGGCGTGCTCGCGTACGCCGAGCTCGTGGCGTTCGAACGGCTCGCCTCCTACTCCGGGCTCGCGCCGTCGCTCGTCGACAAGGCGACGCTCGCCGAGCTCGCGGTGGTGGAGTTCCGGCACTGCGAACGCCTCGTCAACGCCCTGGCCGAGCGCGGTGTCGACCCCGAGCAGGCCATGCAGCCGTTCGTCCGGCCGCTCGACGACTTCCATGCGCAGACCACCCCGAGCGACTGGCTCGAGGGCCTGGTCAAAGCGTACGTCGGGGACGGCCTCGCCAACGACTTCTACCGTGAGCTCGCCGGCGTGCTCGACCCGGAGACGCGCAAGCTGGTCACCGACGTCGTCGGCGACACCGGCCACGTCGAGTTCGTGGTCGACCGGGTGCGCGCCGCGATCGAGAACGATCCGAGGGTGAGTGGACGGCTCGCCCTGTGGGCGCGCCGCATCGTCGGCGAGGCCCTCGTCCAGGCCCAGCGCGTCGCGGCCGACCGCGACGCGCTCGCCATGCTCCTCGTCGGCGGAGTCGAGGGAGTCGGCGCCGATCTACGCGAGCTGAGCAAGGCGTTCAATCGGCTGCTCGAGAACCACAGCCGGCGCATGACCGCTCTGGGTCTTACGGCCTGACGGGTCCGGGTGCTGTGGGCCGCTGTGGGTCCGCTGTTGTGGGGCCGCTGCCTCACCCCTTTCTTGATTGTGGGGGTCGGGTGCCGGGTGTCAAGAAACCGCACAACGACTTTTGTGGGATTTGTTCGTCGGCGGTTTCTTGACACCCGGCACCCGACCCCGAAAGCGCGCATCTACGAGGTGAGGCAGCTCCCTGGGCGCCGCA
>WHST01000183.1 GCA_009379955.1 Streptosporangiales bacterium
AACTGCTGGTCACGATCAACAGGTCGGAAATCCCTCGCCATCACAACATCCTGGCAACACAGTCCCGACACCACCAAGATCATCAAGCCGAGTCGCCCGAAAACGCAACAGCCTCCATGACGCGGTGGGGGTGCCCCTCACAGGTGGCGCCGGCAGCCCGGGTGGACGGGTGGGGGTTGACGGGGGTGCGGTGGGCAGCGCATCATCGTTCACCTCACGGAAGAGCTAATTTCAGGAGACGGAACTCGTGGGTGTTGTCGGTGAGGCCGCGCTGCGGACGCGGGTGGGTGGGCTCGCGCTCGCCTCGCCCGTGCTGCCGGCGTCCGGGTGCTTCGGACCCGAGCTCGCGCCGCTCGTCGACGTCGGCCGGCTCGGGGCCGTGGTGACCAAGACGGTCTTCTCCGCGGTGCGGTCGGGCAACCCGGCCCATCGGCTCGCGGAGACGCGGGACGGCATGCTCAACTCCGTCGGCATCCCCTCGGTGGGGGTGGAGCGGTGGCGCGAGGAGACCTGGCCCGCGTACGCGGAGCTCGGCGTGCCGGTCGTCGTGAGTCTCGGCGGGCTCGCGGAGGACGACTTCGTCCGCGTGGCCGGGCAGGTCGCCGACCTGCCGGTGGGAGCGGTCGAGCTCAACCTCTCGTGCCCGAACCTCGAGGCCGGCGGGATCGAGCTCGGCTCCGACGCCGCCGCCGTGGAGCGCGTGGTCCGCCGGGTCGGCGAGCGCGTGACCTGTCCGGTGTTCGCCAAGCTGACGCCGAACGTCGCGTCGGTGCCCGACCTGGCGCGGGGAGCCGCGGCCGGTGGTGCCGACGCGGTGGTGGTCGCGAACACCTACGTCGGCATGGCGATCGACCTGCACACCCGCCGGCCGGTGCTCGGCAACGGCGTGGGCGGCTGGTCGGGTCCCGCGAGCAAGCCGCTGATCCTGCGTCAGGTGTGGCAGGCCGCCCGCGCGGTGGCCATTCCCGTGATCGGCTGCGGCGGCGTCGCCACGGCCACCGACGTCGTCGAGTACCTGCTCGCCGGCGCGAGCGCCGTCCAGGTGGGCACGGCGACGTTCTCCCGTCCGCAGGTGATGGCGGAGATCGTGGACGACCTGCCCGCCGTGCTCGACGGGCTCGGCGTCGCCTGCGTGACCGAGCTCGTCGGCGCCCTCGACACGACGGCCCAGGCCGTCTGACCCTCGAATCCGTGTGGAAGGCGGACGCAGTGAGCGACTCGCAGAACGTCCAGCAGTCGACCAGCATCGAGCAGGGCATCGGCGACCGCTACGCGCGCAAGGCCGTGGTCGCGTCGAGCGTCGGCTACGCGATGGACGGCTTCGACCTGCTGATCATCGGCTTCGCGCTCGCGTCGATCACGGCCACCTTCGGCCTGTCCGAGCAGCAGGCCGGCTCGCTCGCCACCTACACGCTGGTCGGCGCCGTGGTCGGCGGCATCGTGTTCGGGATGCTCTCCGACCGGCTCGGCCGGGTCAAGGTGCTGACCTGGTCGATCCTCGTCTTCGCCCTGTTCACCGGGCTCACCGCCGTGGCCTGGGACTACACGTCGCTCTCGGTGTTCCGGTTCCTCGCCGGCATCGGCCTCGGCGGCGAGTTCGGCATCGGCATGACCCTCGCGGCGGAGGCGTGGCCGGCGCGCAAGCGCGCCCGTGCCACGGCCTGGGTGGCGAACGGGTGGCAGGTGGGCACCCTGCTCGCGACGGGTGCCGCGGCGCTGCTGCTCCCGCTCGGCGGCTGGCGGCTGCTGTTCGCGGTCGGCGCCTTCCCCGCGGTCGTGGCGTACCTGCTGCGCCGGCAGCTGGAGGAGCCGCTGAAGTTCATCGAGACCCAGCAGACCAGGGGCGTGGCGAAGTTCCCGGTCAAGGCGCTGGTCGCCGACGCGCGTTCCGTGCGCACGAGCATCGGCGTGCTGATACTCGCGTCGGTCCAGAACTTCGGCTACTACGGCATCATGATCTGGCTGCCGACATACCTGTCGCGCGAGCTCGACTACTCGTACAACAAGTCCGCGCTGTGGACCGCGGTGACGGTGGCGGGCATGATCATCGGCGTCTTCATCTTCGGCAAGCTCGCCGACACGATCGGCCGGCGCCCGTCGTTCCTCATCTGGCAGATCGGCGCGCTGATCTCCGTGGTCGTCTACGCGAACCTGGGCTCCAGCTGGGCGCTGCTCGCCGGCGGGCTCGTCATGGGACTGTTCGTCAACGGCATGATGGGCGGCTACGGCGCGCTGATGGCCGAGCTCTACCCCACCGAGGCGCGCGCGACCGCGCAGAACGTGCTGTGGAACCTCGGCCGCGCGGTCGCCGGTTTCGCGCCGCTCGTCGTCGCCGCGCTCGCCGCGTCGTACGGGTTCGCGTTCGCGATCGGTGCCATCGCCTGCATCTACGTCGTCGACATGTTCGCGCTGCTGCTCATCCCAGAGCGCAAGGGCGCCGAGCTCACCTGACCGCGCCCACCGACACGCGGTCACTCACGAAGGGGGAACGATGCAGCCGGTCGTACGGGCGCTCGCGGTGCTGCGAGCGCTGGCGCCGAACCCGAACGGGCTCACCCTGGGCGAGCTCGCCGACGGGCTGGAGGTGCCCGCGGGCAGCATGCACCGCATCCTCGCGGTCCTCGAGCGCGAGCAGTTCGTCACGAGGTCGCCGTCGAACCGGCGGTACTTCCTCGGGCCCGCCGCCAGGCAGCTCGCCGACGAGAACGCGCGCGGACACGCCCTGCTCGTCACGCCGCACCGGGCGCTGTCGACCGTCGCGGCGGCGAGCGGCGAGACGGTGTTCCTCACGGAGCTGGTCGGCGACCGCGCGATCTGCGTGTCGCTCGTCGAGTCCATCCACCCGTTGCGCATGTTCGTGCGGATCGGGCAGGACATGCCGCTGCACGCAGCGGCGTCGGCGCGCACGCTGCTCGCCTACGCGGGGGAGCAGGACGCTCGCAGGCTCCTCGCCTCGCGCCCGTTGCGCGCCTTCACCGAGGACACGCTCACCGACGTCGACGCCGTCGTCGACCACCTCACCATGATCCGCGCGCGGGGCTACGACGTCTGCGACGACGAGCTCGACCGCGGGGTGTGGGCGGTGTCGATGCCGGTGCGCACGTCGACGGGACGCGTCGCGGCGTCGGTGTCGCTCGCGGCCCCCGCCTACCGGGTCGCCGACCCGGCAGACCGCGACCGCATGCGTGAGCTGATCGCCGCCGCCGCGGAGGCGATGTCCGCCGACCTCGGCTGGGCCGCCGCCGACACACCGAACGAGACCGAGGTGAACGCATGAGCTCGTTGCTCGACTCATTGTCCGTCGGCGATCCGTCCGCCTTCCAGACATCCGCGCAACGCCGTGACGAGCTGGCCCGCGACCTCGTCGCCGCCGCCTACCTGCGCGGGTCGTTCGTCCTGTCGTCGGGACAGCCGTCGAGCTACTACGTCGACAAGTACCTGTTCGCCACCAAGCCGACGGTGCTCAGGCGGCTGGCGTCGCTGCTCGCCGAACGCGTCCCCGACGTCGACCGCATCGCGGGACCCGAGCTCGGCGCGGTGCCCATCACCGCGGCGCTCTCGCTGGAGACGGGCATCCCGTTCGTGATCGTCCGCAAGGTGCCGAAGGCGTACGGCACCGCCGCGGGCATCGAGGGCGAGCTGCACGCCGGCGAACGGGTGCTGCTCGTCGAGGACGTCGTCAGCACCGCCGCGCAGGCGCTCGGCGCCGCTGCGGTGCTCAAGGAGGCCGGCGCCACCGTGAGCGCGGTGCTCGCGGTGGTCGACCGCGAGCAGGGCGGCGCCGAGGCCGTGGCGGGGGCCGGTATGCCGTTCGACGCGTTGTTCCGGCTGTCGGAGCTGCCGCTTCCCGGCGGCCCGGCGTGATGAAGGAGGAGAGGCTCGTGAACACAGCGACCACCGACGACGAGCGGGGAGCGGCGGCGATGACCGACCCCGCCCGCACCGAGCGGATGGGCACGGCGATCGCCACGGAGGTGGCGGCGCTCGACGCGTCGACCGTCGTGTGCTGGGACGTGAGCGAGGACGCCGTCCTCGCCCATGTCGTCGCGCGCGAGCTCGGCGTCGACCTCGTCCGCGCGGTCGAGATCGAGGGCATCGTTGCGCTGCTCCAGCCGATAGTCGACGGGGCTCGGGTCGTGCTCGTCGCGGAGACCTTCCGCGCCCGCACCGGCCTCGCGGGCCTGTCCGGCGTGGTCACCCATGCCGGTGGCGTCGTCGTCGCCGTCGGCGCCGCGACCGGAGTCGTCGAGGCGGCGGGCACGGAGGCCGCCGACGCTCGCGTCGTCCGCCCGGACGACGCGAGGTGAACGAGCTCACCGTGACGGCGGAACCGACCGATGGCGCGGGCTCCGGGGCCGGCGGGTTCCGGATCGATCCGCGCAGTGTCGCGGCGCGGATCGACGAGCTGGCGCGGTTGACCGAGCCTGGCGCCGGCGTCAGCCGACTCGCGTACACGCGGCTGGAGCGCGAGGCCCACGGGCTGTTCGCGGGCTGGATGCGCGACGCCGGCTGCACCGTCGGCGTCGACGCGGCCGGCAACACGATCGCGACCAGGCCGGGCAGGCGCGCGGACGCCCCCGCCATCGGCACTGGCAGCCACCTCGACTCGGTGTACCACGGCGGCCGGTTCGACGGCATCGTCGGTGTGGTCGGCGCCGTCGAGGTCGCGCGGACGTTGCACGAGAACGACGTGCGCACCGAGCACCCGCTGCGCTTCGTCGTCTTCGCGGGCGAGGAGGGCGCACGGTTCGGCCAGGCGTGCATCGGCTCCAAGCTCGCGGCGGGGCTCTCGTCGGTCGGGGAGCTGCGTGAACGCGTCGACCGCGACGGCGTGAGCATCGCTGACGCCATGCGCGAGGTCGACGTCGACCCGGTGCGCGCCGCGGACGAGCCGTGGGCCGCACGCGAGTGGGCTGCGTTCCTCGAGCTGCACATCGAGCAGGGCAGCGTGCTCGAACGCGAGCAGATCGCCGTCGGCGTGGTCGACCTGATCTCCGGGTCCACCAGGCTCGAGCTCACCCTGGAGGGTCGGCCGTCGCACACCGGCGGCACGCCGATGGCCGGGCGTTCCGACGCGCTCGCCGCCGGTGCCGAAGCGGTGCTGATCGCCGAGGAGCTCGCCCTCGACCCACGGCACCGCGGCACCCGCGCGACGGTCGGCCGGCTCGAGGTGTCGCCCGGCTCGCTCACCACCATCCCCGGACACGTTCAGCTCTCCGTCGACGTCCGCGACATCGACGCCGATCGCCAGCGCGCGACGGCCGCCGAGATCGTGCGCCGCGTGCGCGCCGTGTGCGACCGCCGCCGGGTGCGGCTCGACGTACGGTTGCTCGCCGACACCTCGCCCGTGGTGCTCCCCGTCTGGGTCAGGCAGGTCGTCACCGAGACCGCACGCCGGCTCGGCGTCACGTACCGGGTGCTCACGTCCGGCGCGAGCCACGACGCGCAGATGGTCGACCGGGTCACACCGACGGGCATGGTGTTCGTCCCCAGCCGCGGTGGCCTCTCCCACGTGCCCGACGAGTGGACGTCGCCCGTCGAGATCGCGACCGGGATCTCGGTGCTGGGGGAGAGCATGCTCGCCCTCGACTCCCACCTCGCCGTCCTCTCCGCGGCGCGCTCATGATCGCGGCGCTCGGCCGCGCACCGCGTGACGGAGCCGCGTTCGACGACCTGGTGCCGCTGCCCCCTGTGTCCCTGGATCGCCCGGCGTCGGCCGACGCGGAGGTACTGGTCAACGCCCATATCGGTGACCGGTACTGGCGGATCGAGCTGCGCGCGCCGTACGCCGCGACACACGTGCGGCCGGGGCAGTTCGTGATGGTGACGGTGACGCGCGACGTGCGCGTCGGTCCCGTCCTGCCGCGACCGATGGCGGTGTACGACGCCGACGAGGCCGCGGGCACGGTCAGCGTCGTCTACTCGGTCGTCGGCGAGGGCACCCGCGCGCTCACGGGCTTCCTGCCCGGTGAGCGGGTGACCGTGGTCGGGCCGCTCGGCCGGCCGTTCGACCTCCCGGCGCGCGGCGGCGTGCTGCTGCTCGGCCGCGGGATCGGCAGCTGCTCGCTCACCCTGCTCGCGCGCGCCGCCGCCGCGCGCGGCCGGGTGACCATGGTCGTCTCGGGACGCACCCCGGCCGCGACCGTCGGCCGCGACTTCGTCCCCGCGCCCGACGTACGCCCGATCGCCGTCGACGACCTGTCGGGGACGTCGCACCCGGACGCACTCGCGACCCGGTTGCGCGCGGTGCTCGACGACGACCCGCCCGCGCTCGTCGCGGCGTGCGGGTCGGCACGGCTCGAGGCCCTCGGCGAGCGTCTCGCCGAGTCCTGGGGCGCCGACTTCCAGGTGGCCGTCGAGGCGCACATGGCGTGCGGCCTCGGCTACTGCCACGGATGCGCGACGGGGAACAGGACATCGAGCGCGGAGGCGCCGCTGGTCTGCAGGGACGGCCCGGTGTTCCGTACCCACCGGTGAAGGACAGCACGTCAGCGAGGGAGAGGGGAACCATGCAGTTCGTCGTGAGGAACGGGACCGTCGTGACCGAGGGTGGCCTCGTCGCGGCCGACGTCGTCTGCGCGGACGGGCGCATCTCGGCGCTCGTCGAGCCGGGCACGTCGACGTCCGCCGAGGACGCGTTCGATGCGTCGGGCTGCCTGGTGTTCCCCGGGTTCATCGACCCGCACGTGCACTCTCGCGATCCCGGCCTCACCCACAAGGAGACGTTCGCGCACTCGACGCTCGGCGCGCTGTGCGGCGGGCTGACGTCGATCCTCGAGATGCCGAACGCGATCCCTCCCGTCACCGACGCCGCGATGCTCGCCACCCGACGCGCCGAGCACGAGGCCAAGGCGTGGGTCGACTTCGGCCTGTGGGGCCTCGCGCTCGGGCCGGGGCACGCCGACGACATCGCCGGTCTGTTCTCCGCGGGCGCCGTCGGCGTGAAGCTCTTCTGGGGCTACGCGCTGCACCGGGAGACCAAGGCGCTCGTCTACAACTTCGCCGACGAGCCGCCCGAGCGCCTGCTGCTGCCGCCGGAGGCCGGTGAGGTGCGCACGCTGTTCCGCGAGGTCGCGAACGCCGGCGGCCTGCTCGCGATGCACTGCGAGGACCGGCACGTGCTCGCCCAGGCAGGCGAGGACCTCGGCCACCCGATCGAGACGTACGCCGACCTGCTCGCCGCGCGTCCCGCCGTCGCGGAGGCCGTGAGCATCGCGATCGGCGCGCAGCTCGCCGCCGAGACCGGCTGCCGCTTCCACGTCGTGCACATGGCGTCGGCCAGGGGAGCCGAGGTCGTCCGCCAGGCCAGAGCAGCGGGCGCGCCGGTGACCGCGGAGACCTGCCCGCAGTACCTCACCCTCACCGACGCCGACGCCGAGCGGCTCGGGCCGCTGCTCAAGGTCTACCCGCCCGTGCGCACCGCCACCGACCAGGAGGCGCTGTGGCATGCGGTCGCCGACGAGACGATCAGCTCGATCGGCTCCGACCACGCGCCGCACACGGTGGAGGAGAAGAGCACCGGCTTCGCCACGGCGCCGGCCGGCGGCACCGGCGTGGAGACGATCGTGCCGCTGCTCGTCGACGCCATGGTCGAGGGACGGATCAGCCCGGCACGGCTCGCCGAGATCGCGTCGACCGGCACGGCCGCGCTGTACGGGCTCTGGCCGCGCAAGGGCACGGTACGGCCAGGGGCGGACGCCGACCTGACGATCGTCGACCCGGCCGGCGAGCACGTCGTC
Organism: Streptosporangiales bacterium; assembly: GCA_009379955.1. NCBI lineage: Bacteria > Bacillati > Actinomycetota > Actinomycetes > Streptosporangiales > Streptosporangiales bacterium. The sequence continues at coordinate 7,740 of WHST01000183.1, forward strand.
AGCAACGAGGGACTCCACGCGCTGCACCCGGTGACCGCGTGGGACGGCCGCAAGCTGTCCGGCCGGGTGACGGCGAGCGTCCTGCGCGGGGAGCTGGCGATGCGCGACGGTGAGCCGGTGGGTGAGCGGCGTGGCCGGTTCGTGGCCGCCGACCACTCGGTGCGAAGGGAGTCGCTCCGGTCGTGACGGCCGACGTCCTGCCCGAGCTCGTCGCGTACGCGGCCGACCTCGCCGGGAGGCTCCCCGGCGAGGTCGCCGCGCGCGCCGGGCTGCTCGCGGCCGACACGATCGGCGTGACGCTCGCCGGCGGCCGGCGTCCCGAGGCCGAGCGGTTGGTGGCAGGGGACGGGCTGACCGGTTCCTGGCGCCGGTCGGAGCCGGGGGACCGTCCCGCCGCGACTCTCCTGGTCGCCGGCGGTGGGTACGCCGACCCCGAGCGGGCCGCGTACGCCAACGCGACGGCGAGCTGTGCGCTCGAGCTCGACGAGGGCGTGCGCCCGACCGGGCACCCGTCGGCGCATGTGCTCCCCGCGGCACTCGCGGCGGGGGAGGCGCTCGGGTCGCGGTGGCGCGACGTCGTGCGGGCGTACGTCGCGGGCTACGAGGTGGCGGCGGGCCTGTTCACCCTGTTCGGGTTCCGCGGCCAGCTGCACCCGCACGGCCACCTGGGCGGGATCGGCGCGGCGGTCGCCGTCGCGACGCTCGCCGGTACCGATCCGCTCCGCGCGGCGTACACGGCCGCGGCCCTTCCGTTGCTGACGACCTGGCCGACGTGCGTCGAGGGCTCCGACGTCAGGAACGCGTGGATCGGGCACGCCGCGTCCACCGGCCTCACCGCCCACCGGCTCGCCGCGGCCGGCTACACCGGGTCGCGCTCCGCACTCGCCGCCGCGTTCGACGGGCTCGTCGCCGACCGCAGGCCGGGCGTCCCCGTCGTGCCGGCACGCGCGTACCTGCTCGGCGGCTACGTCAAGGTGTACTCCGCGTGCGCGCTGACGCACGGCAGCATCGAAGCGGCCGCGTCGCTCGCGCCGGTCGACGGCGACGCGGTGGAGTCGGTCGAGGTCGCCGTCGGCGCGAGCGGCCTGCGGCTCGCGCAGCCACCTGCCGACACCCCGCTCGGCCGCCGGTTCTCCGTGCCGTACGCGGTCGCCGTCGCCCTGCTGCACGGCGGCGCCCCGCCGGAACGGTTCGACGTACCCGACCCGCGCGCCCTCGCGCTGGCCGAACGCGTGCGCCTGTACGAGGACCACGCCGCCACCCGCGCCTGGCCGGAGCGCGCACCCGCCGGTGTGGTGCTGCGGCTGGCCGGCGGCGACGTCCGCCGTGCCACCTGCGCCGAGCCGCGAGGTCACCCGGGCGCGCCGGTCGGCGCCGACGAGATGGCCGCGAAGTTCCGCACCCTCACCGGCCACGACGATGCCGTCTGGACCCGCCTGACCGACCCGTCCGCCGACACCCCGACCCGCGACATGCTGGCCGGTCTCATCTGGAACCCGTGAGGGGCACCCTCACCGTGCTACCGAGGCTGTTGCGCTTTGGGGTCCGGTGTGGTGATGGCGTGACTATGGGGAGGATGTGTGAGTCGGGGGGTGTGCCCGGGTCATGCTGGCTGGGTGGTCGCTGTGCTGGTGGTGAAGAGGCGCCGCAGGTTGTGTACTGCG
>WHST01000184.1 GCA_009379955.1 Streptosporangiales bacterium
AGCGGGTCGCCGCTGCGCGGCGCCGTCACCGCGAGCACGCTCGTCGCGGCCGCGGCGGAGCTCGCCGCGCGCGAGTGCGGTGGCCCGGGTTCGTTCGCGGTCGCGCTGCTCGACGCGTTCGACCGCGTCGACGAGACCGTGCTGCGGAGGCGCGCCTCGTGATCCGGTCGTTCGATCTCTCGCTGTACCTCGTCACCGACCAGCGGTCGCGCGGGCACCACCTCGACCGCGTCGTGCGCGACGCCGTCGCCGGCGGCGTGAGCCTCGTCCAATTGCGCGACCACCATTCCAGCGACGCGGAGATGTACCGCACGACGTGCCGGCTGCTCGACGTCCTCGCCGACACGGGAGTGCCGCTGGTCGTCAACGACCGCGTCGACGTCGCGCTGGCCGCGGGCGCGCAGGGCGTCCACCTCGGACAGGGCGACCTGCCGGCGGACCGGGTGCGCGATCTCGCCGGTCCCGACGTCGTGATCGGTCTGACGACCAGCACGCCGGCGGAGGTCGAGGCCGCGGAGGCGTACGGGGATGGCGTCGTCGACTACCTCGGGTTGTCGCCGTTCCTCGCGACGCTGACCAAGCCGGACGCCGCCGAGCCGCTCGGGCTCGAAGGGCTGCGCGCGCTGCGTCGCGCGACGGCCCTGCCGTGCGTGGCGATCGGCGGCGTCAACACGTCCAACGCGGCCGACGTCGTCGACACCGGCGTCGACGGCATCGCCGTCGTCTCGGCGATCTGCGCGGCGGGCGACGCCCGCGCCGCGGCCGCCGCGCTCCGGAGGTGCATCGACCGATGATCCCGAACGTCCTCACCATCGCGGGCACCGATCCCACCGGCGGCGCGGGCATCCAGGCGGACCTCAAGACGTTCTCCGCGCTCGGCGGCTACGGCATGTCGGTGGTGACGGCGCTGGTCGCGCAGAACACCACGGGCGTCTCGGCGGTGTACGAGGTGCCGCCGGCGTTCGTCCGGGCCCAGCTCGACGCCGTGTTCGACGACGTGCGCGTCGACGCGGTGAAGATCGGCATGCTCGGCGACGTCGGCGTCATCACGGCCGTCGCGGAGCTGCTCGACACGCGCCGGCCACCGTACGTCGTGCTCGATCCGGTGATGGTCGCGACGAGCGGCGACCGGCTGCTCGCGCCGGAGGCCGTCGCCACCCTGCGCGACGAGCTGCTACCCCGCGTCGACGTCGCGACGCCCAACCTCGCCGAGGCCGCCGACCTGCTGGGCACGGGGCCGGCGACGACCGAGGAGGCGATGGCCGAGCACGCGCGCCGGCTGGTGGCGCTCGGCCTCCCGCGGGTGCTCGTCAAGGGCGGGCACCTCGGCGCGGACCGCAGCCCCGACCTGTTCGTCGACGGCGGCGCCGTCCACACGCTCGACGCCCCGCGCGTCGACACCCGCCACACCCACGGCACCGGCTGCACCCTGTCGTCGGCGATCGCCGTGCTGCGCCCGCAACGCGCCGACTGGCTGACGGCGGCGCGCGACGCGAAGGCGTACGTCACGGAGGCTCTGCGGGCCGCCGACGAGCTGGACGTGGGCAAGGGCAACGGCCCGGTGCACCACTTCCACGCCATCTGGGAGCGTGCATGAGCTTCTGCGAGACCCTCTGGGACCACACCGGCGAGCTGCAGGCCGCGATCGTCGGTCATCCGTTCAACCGCGCGTTGGCCGCCGGCACGCTGGACCGCGACCGGTTCGCGTTCTACCTCGTCCAGGACCAGCGCTACCTGATCGGCTTCTCCCGCGCGCTCGCGGTCGCCTCGGCCCGGTCCGCCGACGTCGACGAGGCCGCGTTCCTCGCGCGCAGCTCACACACCGCGCTGGTGGTCGAACGCGGCCTGCACGCGGACTACCTCGGGCGGTTCGAGATCACGGCGGACGAGGCGGCGGCGATCGAGACCGCGCCGTCGGCGCTCGCGTACACGTCGTACCTGCAGGCCACAGCGGCGCACGGCGGCTTCCCTGAGCTGGTCGCGGCGCTGCTGCCCTGCTTCTGGGTGTACGAGCACGTCGGCCGCACGATCCTCGCGGACGTCGGCGACCTCGGTGGTCACCCGTACGCGGCGTGGATCGAGACGTACGCCGACGACGACTTCGCGGCGTCGGTCGCGACGATGCGCGGCATCGTCGACCGGCTGGCCACCACCGCCGACGAGCCCATCCGTGCCGCGATGCGAGCGGCGTTCGTCAGGGGCTGCGAGTACGAGTGGATGTTCTGGGACGCCGCCTGGCGCCGGGAGGCCTGGCCGACCCGCCGGTGGCAGCGTCGTCACGCGGACGGGTAGCCGCGTTCGCGCGCCTCGCGGTACGCCGCGCGCACCTCGTCGCCCCAGCCGGCGCGCGGCTCGTACTCGACACTCACGCCCGCCGACCACACCGGTGGGTCGACGCTGCCCGACAGCACCCACGCCGCCTGCCGCGCGGCGCCGAGCGCGACGTACTCGGCGGGCTCGGGGACGCTCACCGGCAGCGAGAAGACCTCGGCCGCCGCGGCGCGCAGCGCCTCGGACCGGGCTCCCCCGCCGATCAGCACGATCCGCCGGGGTGTGACACCGTGCGCGCGCAGCTCGTCGAGCCCGTCCGCGAGTCCGCAGAGCACGCCGAGCACCGCGGCGCGCGTTAGGTGTCCCGGCGTCATCGTGGTGCGCCGCAGGCCGAACAGCGAGGCGGTGGCGTCGGGCAGGTTGGGCGTCCGTTCGCCCTCGAGGTACGGCACGAGCACCAGGCCGTCGGCGGTGGGCGGCGCGGCCGCGGCGAGCCGGTCGAGGCCGGCGTGGTCGACGCCGAGGAGGCTCGCGGTCGCGCCGAGCACGCGGGTGGCGTTGAGGGTGCAGACGAGCGGGAGGAAGCGGCCACTGGCGTCGGCGAAGCCCGCGACCATCCCGGTGGGGTCGCACGCCGGGTGGTCGGACGTGCCGAAGACCGTGCCGCTCGTGCCGATGGAGACGACGACGTCGCCGCCGACGACCTGCAGCCCGAGCGCCGCGCCGGCGTTGTCGCCCGCGCCTGGCCCGACGACGGCGCCACGCGTGGTGTGGCCCGCCTCGTCGCTCGGCTGCAGCACCCGCGGCGTGCGCGCAGCGCGGCCGAGCGCGCGTTCGAGCAGGTCGTCGCGGTAGCGCTCCTCGGCCGGCGACCAGTACCCGGTGCCGGACACGTCGCTGCGGTCGGTGACCGCCTCCGCCGGCCGCCCGAGCAGCCGCCAGGTGAGCCAGTCGTGCGGCAGCATCACCTGCGCGACTCGGTCGGCGTGCCGCGGCTCGTGCGCGCGCAGCCACGCGAGCTTGGTGACGGTGAACGACGGCAGCGGCACGCTCCCGGTGGCCTTCGCCCAGTACTCGCTGCCGAGCTCGGCGACCATGGCGTCGGCCTGCTCGGCGCTGCGGGTGTCGTTCCACAGCAGCGCCGGTCGTACGACCTCACCGGAGTCGTCGAGGGCGACCATGCCGTGCTGCTGCGCCGCGACCGACACCGCCTGGACCTCGTCCCACACCCCGCAGGCGGACGCGGCGTCCTGCAGCGCACGCCACCACTCGCCGGGGTCGACCTCGGTCGCGTCGGGGTGCGGGGCGGAGGCGTGCGCGCGCAGGTGCCCGGTCTCCGCGTCGACGACCACGACCTTGCAGGACTGCGTCGACGAGTCGACGCCGGCGACCAGGGCCATCGCTCCTCCATCCGCGGGGGTGCTGGGCCAAGTCTGCCTGCTCCCGGCCCGCGGCGGCACGTCGAACGGTCACGGCTCGACGTAGCCTGAGGGACGGGAGGTCACCATGGGCGACGATCGCACCGACGGCGTACGGGTCGAGACGAGCGGCAAGCGGCTGCGCGCCTACCTCGGCGGCCAGCTGGTGTTCGACACGCCGCGCCCCGCGCTGGTCTGGGAGATCCCGTACTACCCGACCTACTACGTGCCGCTGGCCGACGTCCGGGCGAAGCTGGAGCCGACGGGCGAGCTGCACGAGTCCGAGAGCCGCGGGCAGGCGACCATCTGCGACGTCGTGGTCGACGGCGCGGTCGCCGAGAAGGCGGCGAGCAGCTACGCGGAGTCCGGCGCGGCGGCGGTCCGTGGCCTTGTCCGGTTCGACTGGAACTCGCTCGACCATTGGCTGGAGGAGGACGAACCCGCCCACGTCCACCCGCGCGACCCGTACAAGCGCGTCGACATCCTGAACAGCTCCCGCCACGTCGTCGTGTCGATCGACGGCGTGACGGTGGCCGACTCACGCCAGCCGAGGATGCTGTTCGAGACCGGCCTCCCGACCCGCTACTACCTGCCGCTGCCGGACGTCCGCATGGACCTCCTCCGCCCGTCCGACCACCACACCGACTGCCCGTACAAGGGCACCGCGAGCTACTGGCACGTCGAGGTCGACGGCACGCTCCACGAGAACATCGTCTGGACCTACCCCGCGCCGACCCCGGAGAGCCAGAAGGTCATCGGCCTGGCGTGCTTCTACGACGAGAAGGTCGACGTCGAGATCGACGGCGTCCCCCAGGCGCGACCGGAGAGCCCGTTCTCCTGACGGAGCCGGGAGACCCGCTCCCCGTGAGGGGCACCCTCACCGTGCCCTGACGCTGTGGGGGTGCCCCTCACGGGTGCGGTGCCGGTGCCGTGGAGCGCCGTCAGGTCGCGGGAGCGTCCGATGCGCGCAGTGGGAGGCTGGCGCGGAACCGGGTGTCGCCGGGGACGGACTCCACCCAGAGGTCACCGCCGTGCCTGTCGACGACGATGCGGCGGGAGACGTCGAGGCCGAGGCCGGTGCCCTCGCCGACGTCCTTGGTGGTGAAGAACGGCTGGAAGACCTGCTGCCGCAGGTCGTCCGGCACGCCCGGACCGGTGTCGCCGATCTCGACGAGCAGCTGGTCGCCGTTCGTCGTCGTGCGGACGGTCAGCGTGCCCTGCTCGCCCATCGCGGCGAGCGCGTTGTCGATGAGGTTGGTCCATACCTGGTTGAGCTCGGCGGGATAGGCGGGCACCTGCGGCAGCGTGCGGTCGTAGTCCTTGACCACCTCGATGCCGGGCCCGATCTTGTGGCTCAGCATGACGATCGTGGAGTCCAGGCCGTCGTGCACGTCGATCCACTGGTGCGGCGCGCGGTCGAGCTGGGAGTACTGCTTCGCCGCGCCGACGAGCGTGGAGACCCGCTCGGTCGCGTCGATGATGTCGTTGAGCAGCGTCTCGGTCTCGACGGTGTACGCGAGCCAGCGGATCGCCGGCTCGAGGAACGTGTCGGCGGTCGCGTCGGCCACGCGGTCGAGGTCGGTGACGCCGATGCCGCCGGCGACGAACACCGGCGCGAGGTCCCAGCCGCCGTCGAGGCCGTGGTCGTCGAACCAGTCGCCCAGCTCGTCCTCGCGGTCGGACGCCTCGAGCGCGGTGAGCCGCGGGGCCTTGGCGATGCGCGAGACGATCGACTCCTGCAGCTCGGTGAGCCGGCGCAGCTGCTCGCCGTCGATGCGGCCGTCGGCCAGCATCGCGAGCTTGTGGCGCATCCCGGCGAGGCGTTCGCGCAGCGTGTCGGTGGCGCGCGACGCCGCGGCCGCGGGGTTGTTCAGCTCGTGCATCAGACCGGCCGACAGCTCGCCCAGCGCGGCGAGGCGTTCGCGCTGGCCGATCCGTTCGAACCAGTTGCGCGAGCCGAGGAACGTGCCCTGCAGCAGGTGGACGGCCATCGGGTACCACTCGCGGAACACCTCGGCGAACTCTGGTGCGGGCAGCGCGAGGAAGCTGCTCTCCGTCAGGGTGCGCGACGACGCCGGGTAGACCTGCTCGATCTGGTCACCGAAGTAGAACTGGGTGGCACCGGTGTACGCGCCCCGGTGGTCCGAGCGCAGCAGCTCGACCGTGTCACTGCGCACCGTGCGGAACACGGTGACCGCGCCGGACAGCAGGACATACAGGCACCGCGCCGGCTCGCCCTCCGCGGCGAAGACGGTGTCGGCGGAGAACTCCACGACGTCGCCGTTCCGGACGACCCAGTCGAGCTGCTCGCCGGTGAGGTCCTCGAAGAGGAAGAGCTCGCGCAGCTCCTCGGGTGTCATGAGCCGTCCTCCAAAGTGAGCATCGCAGCGGTTCGGAGCACCTGGCGTGGCCAGGCGCTCGCCGAGCGAGGAGCGGAGCGGCGGAGGTCGGCGGGGTACGCGGTCAGCCGCTCGGTGTCGCCCGTCATCGGTCCTCCAGGTAGCGGTGCACCAGGGTCACGGCCATCGCGCCCTCGCCGACGGCCGACGCGACGCGCTTGACGGACTCGGCACGGACGTCGCCGGCGACGAAGATGCCGGGGACGCTGGCCTCCAGGTAGTAGGGATCCCGGTCGAGCGGCCACCCGGCCGGGCGTCGCCCGTCGACCAGGAGGTCGGGACCGGTGGGGACGAAGCCACGCTCGTCACGGCGCACGACACCGTCGAGCCACTCCGTGCCCGGCGCGGCGCCGATGAACACGAACAGGTGGCTGGCGTCGACGGTGTCCTCGTCGCCGCTGGCCTGGTCGCGCAACGTCAGCCGCTCCAGGTGCCCGTCGCCGTCGACGCGTTCCACCACCGTGCGGGTGCGGACGACGACGTTGTCGATCGCCTCGAGCTGCCGGATCAGGTAGTGCGACATCGACGTACGCAGCGACGCACCGCGGACGAGCAGGGTGACGCTCTTGGCGTGCCGGGAGAAGTACGCGGCCGCCTGCCCGGCGGAGTTCGCGCCGCCGACGACGTAGACCGAGCGTCCTGCGCACTCCGGCGCCTGGGTCATCGCCGAGCCGTAGTAGACGCCGCGACCGGTCAGGTCGGCGATGCCGCCCGCGTCGAGGCTGCGGTAGTTGACACCCGTCGCGAGGATCACCGAGTGGGCGGCGATGCTGCTGCCGTCGCCGAACCGCACGACCCGGGCCGAGCCGCTGGCCTCGATCGCGGTGACCTCGCGGACGGAGAGCACCTCGGCGCCGAACTTGGTCGCCTGCCTGCGGGCGCGGTCGGTGAGCTGGCCGCCGGAGACCCCGTCGGGGAAGCCGAGGTAGTTCTCGATCCGCGAGCTCTGACCGGCCTGACCGCCGGTGGCATGCCGTTCGACGAGGACGGTGCGCAGCCCCTCGGAGGCGCCGTACACCGCGGCACCGAGACCGGCGGGGCCGCCGCCCACGACGATCAGGTCGTAGAAGTCCGCGGCCGGGGCCACCGACAACCCCACCGCCGAGGCGAGGTCGGAGTCCGCGGGCGACGTGAGCGTCGTGCCGTCGGAGGTCACCACCAGCGGGATGTCCGCGGCGTCGACCCCCCGCCGCCCGCAGCAGCCGCTCCCCCTCGGCCTCCTCGACGCTGTGCCACACGTACGGGACCGAGTTGCGGGCCAGCAGGTCGCGGATGCGGTACGACTCCGGTGACCACCGGTGCCCTACCACCTTGACCGCGTCGACCGAGGTGTCCTGGGTCGACCGCCATGTCTCGATCAACGCGTCGACGACCGGGTAGAGCTTCTCGTCCGGCGGGTCCCACGGCTTGAGCAGGTAGTGGTCGACGTCGACGACGTTGATCGCCTGGATCGCCGCGTCGGTGTCGGCGTACGCGGTGAGCAGCGCACGGCGCGCCCGCGGGAACAGATCCATCGCCTGCTCCAGGAACTCGATTCCGTCCATCCGCGGCATCCGGTAGTCGGCGAGCATCGCCGCGACGCAGTCGCCCCGCAGCTTGATCTCGCGCAACGCCTCGAGCGCGTCGTCACCGGACTCCGCACGCACGACGCGGTACGTGTCGCCGTACCTGCGCCGCAGGTCACGCGCCACCGCCCGCGACACCCCGGGGTCGTCGTCGACGGTCAACAGCACAGGTTTGGACACCGACCGCCTCACTCCACCGAAGCCACGCTCGACAGTACCTCGGCGGCGGCTCCACTGACGCGAGTTTGTCAGTGCCAGACGTGGCTAGAGCGACGCCTGGCACTGAATCGTCGATAGGCTCGCCGCCCGCACCGTTTGATCACGTGCACGTGATCAACGTGGACTTCACCTCGTGCCGGGACGAGGTGAAGTCCACGTCGGTGAGGTGAAGCTCCGCCGACGACCCTCGCAGCGCACCCGTGAACGGCACCCTCACCATGCCCCGGCACGGTGAGGGTGCCGTTCACGTGTTGCGGCCGCGAGGCGACCGACACCACGACAGGGCCGGGACGGTCAGGCCTCCAGTGGTTGGACTGCGGTGCGGGGCGCGACGGACTGGCGGGTGAAGCGGGCCCACGCGACGAAGGCCGCGAGCAGCCCGAGCACGACCGTCTGCGCGGCCGTCGGGTAGAACCCGATGATGACGTTGATGATGGACGCGCCGACCATCACCACGACCAGCCCGCTGGCCGCGATCGGCGTCAGGACCGGCGCGATCCTGGTCGCCGCGGGCAGGATCAGCCCGACCGCGCCGACCATCTCGGCCAGCCCCGCGATCCGCAGCATGATGACCGGAACCCCTTCGGACATCTGCTCCATCACGTCGGTCGGGGTGAATACCTTCGTCCCCCCGATGAACAGGAACGCCAGCGCCAACAGCGCCGAGACGATCCATACCATGACCTTCATGTCGACTCCTTCGGTACATAGTCGGTACCTTCCGAGTGATCGTCGCCGGGCGGGGCATCCCGTCCCTATCCACCGGCTATCGCCTCACCAAGGAGTCGACAAGACGCAGGAGGCGGGTCGCACGGGGGGAACGCCGCAGCTCCTCCAGTGACATCAGGGTGCCGACGGCGTCGGTCAGTGCCACACCCACCAGACGCGCCGGGGTGCTCGCGACGTACGCATGCAGCGCCTCGACCACGTCCTCCTCGGTCGCGTCGTCGCCGAGCAGGCCGGCCGCACGCAGGGCCGTGAGCCACGCCCG
>WHST01000185.1 GCA_009379955.1 Streptosporangiales bacterium
CCAGGCCGGCCTCGAGCAAGCCCGGCTACACCGGCTTGCCACCCACCGCCAAGAACGACAGACTCAACCCACCCAGAACCCCGACGATGTTGGCTAATCCAACGCCAAAGTGCGTCACGAAGTCAGAAACACGTCACCACCGGCTCAAAGACGAGAACACCGGCTGGACACTCCGCGCCCACCCCGACGGCACCGTCACCTGGACCTCACCAGTCGGACGCACCTACACCCAACGACCCCATGATTACGGCGACACCTGACCGCCGAACTTCACTCACCTTGCGGCGCCGTCAAGGCTTCCGGCACCATGCGCTCGGAGGCAAGAGATGCAGATTCAGCCACAGGTCGCAGGAACGACTCGCGTACTTCTCGGCTACGCCGTGCGCGGAGAGCACGAGGAGTTCGAACGCGCGCTTCGTGAGCTCGACAACGACGCCCTGGAGCAGGCGGTGGCGCTGTCGATGTCCGTCTCCGGTGCCGTGGCGGTTCACGTGTGTCAGGCGAACCCTCCGTCCGAAGACGCGTTGCGGACGCTCGCGACGACGATCGAGAAGAAGCACGCGCTCGACGCCGAGGAGGTGTTCACGTACCTCTCGCGATGCATCTTCGGCTCCTCCGGCCTCGCCGAGGTGTTCGAGACCCATGACGCGGTCCGACTACCGTTCCGGATCGCCGGCACCGTGCTCGACTCGTACGCCAAGGCAGAGCGGGGGCAGACCTGGACCGACTATCTGGACGAGGTCGAGGCCGCGATCGAGGCGGCACCGGACCCGCAATGATCCCGCAGTGGGATGCGGACGGACGAGTCGGCCTGTAAGCCGGGTTCTGTGACACCGACCGAAGTCGGTGCCGGCGGCCATCCCTCTGCGACTGCCGTTGCCGGCAGCCTGTAGCGGCCTACCCGCAGACTCGGGCGGGCCGCCCTCGGACGTCTGCGCAGGTCCGGCGTGCCGGACCCTCTTGGCCTTGCTCCGGGTGGGGTTTACCGAGCCGCCCGAGTCACCTCGGGCGCTGGTGGTCTCTTACACCACCGTTTCACCCTTACCGCTGCGGCGGACCGCAACGGCGGTCTGCTTTCTGTGGCACTGTCCCGCGGGTCACCCCGGGTGGGTGTTGCCCACCACCTTGCCCTGTGGAGCCCGGACTTTCCTCGACGATGTCTCACGACACCGCCGCGACCGCCCGGCCGACTCGTCCGCGGGGTCAAGGTTAACGGACCGTGCAGCGCGGTCGTCGCCGACATGTGTCGGGCAACGGAACGGTCACGGTTGTGACCGACGGCTATGCGCGTGGTACCCGGGCGCGAGAGGTTGACCCGGAGGCGGGCGACCGCGCGGCGGTCGTGTTCACGTGATGGCCCGGGAGCAGCCATGTCCGACGATTCCACGTCCCTGCGAGTCCGTCCCCGACGCGCACTCGCCTTGCTCGCAGCGGCGCTGGTGGCCGCGGCGTCCACCGTCCTGGTGGCTCCGAACGCGATCGCCGCGCCGTCCGGTGAGCAGCGACTGTTCCCGCGCGAGATACGGCTGCCCGACGGGTTCCAGCCCGAGGGCATCGCGATCGGTCCCGGGCCCGTGGCGTACTTCGGCTCGCTTCGCGACGGCTCGATCTACCGTGCCAGCCTGATCACCGGGCACGGCAGGGTCATCGGCCGTGGCCCGGGGACGCCGGCGGTCGGGTTGAAGACCGACGCGCGGGGACGGCTGTTCGTCTCCGGCGGTGCCGCGGGAGACGCCAGGGTCGTCGACACCCGCACCGGTCGCGTCCTCGCGAGCTTCTCCCTGGCCACCGTCGAGCCGGCGTTCGTCAACGACGTCGCCCTGACCCGCGACGCGGCATGGTTCACCGACTCGAACAACGCGGTCCTGTACAAGCTGCCGCTGCGTCACGGCCGACTCCCGAGCGCGGACGACGTGCGGCGCATCCCGCTCACCGGCGACCTGGTGTACGGGGACGGCTTCAACCTCAACGGCATCACGTCGACGCCGGACCGCCGGGCCCTGCTCGCCGTGCAGTCCAACACCGGCAAGCTGTTCCGCATCGACCCGGGCAGCGGCCACACCCGCGAGGTGGACCTCGGCGGCGCGCTCGTCTCCGACGGCGACGGGCTGCTCCTCGACGGGAACGAGCTCTACGTGATCCAGAGCGGCATGACCATGGCCGCGACGCTGCTGCGGATCGACGCGAGGGGTACGCGCGGGCGCGTCGTCGAGCGGATCGCGGATCCCCGCTTCGAGCTGCAGTCGCCGACGACCGCCGCAGTGTTCGGCGACCGCGTCTACCTCACGCTCGCGAGGTTCGCGACCCCGCCAGAGCCGGACACCGAGTACCGCGCGATCAGCATTCGCAGGCGCTGACCCGTGCCATCATCTGACTCATGCTGAACTGCACGCGGATCTACGCCGACGACCAAGGGGCGGCGAGGTTCGAGGACATCCGGATTCCGATGACGCCAGAAGAACCTGGTCCGGAGACGCTCAGCGTGTCCGAGGTGTTCGGAGCGTCGGGGCTGATCTTCGCCCGAGCGGTGGCGGGTGGCGGTCATCCGGATCAGCCGGAGCCTCGTCGCGCCCTGGGGATCGTTCTTGCCGGTTCGTCAGAGATCTCCGCGTCGGGCGAGACACGGACGTTCACGACCGGGGACATCTTGTTGATCGAGGACACTGAGGGTGTCGGTCACTCGTCTCGAACTGCCGATGGCTTCCTCGTCGCGCTGGCCATCCTCGACCCGCCGCGTTAGCCGCGGGGGACGTATGGCCGGCGCCTGAAGGAGAACGCGGCGATGGAGCGGGTCACGAGGTCGGCGGCCTCGTCGTTGCTCAGGTCGAGCTGACGCACCAGGGCGACCCACGACTGATAGCCCGTCTGGACGTACGCCATCGCGGCGGCCTCGTCGAGCGGCACCCGCAGCCGGTCGCAGTCCGCCGCCATCGACAGGACGGAGCGCAGCCGCTCGAGCCGGAGTTGACGCGACGACGCCAGCGCGTGCGCCAGCTCCACCGAGTCGCGGATCGTGATGAGCGCGCCGATCCTCTGGTCGTGCTTGGCGAGCTCGTGGAACCACTGGACGACGAGGTCGCGCAGGGCGTGCTCGGGCGAGCGGGGACGAGCGTCGACCACCGCGGGGGCGAGCGCGGCGAACTCCTCGTTGATCGTCGACATCACCGACGCGAGCAGAGCGTCGACGGACGCGAAGTGGTTGTAGACCGTGCGCAGCGCCACGTCCGCGCGACCGGCGACCGCCGTCATGGTGATCTTCGCGCTGCCCTTCTCCATGATGAGATCGGCCGCGGCCGACATCAGACGCTGCCGCGTGTCCTCTCGAGCTCTACCCCGCTTCTGCATGGAGTACGTACGCGACAACTCTCTTCCTCCTGCGCCATCGTGTGCGGGCCGGTTCAGTGTAGAAGAAAGAGCTGACCTCATATGTCATGTGGCAGCGTGAGAGTGGCGACAGGCGTGCAACGCGTCCGCCGGTACGCGGCCGCTCAACCGGTCGTCGGCGTGACGGGCCGCGCCAGTCGGGCCCTGACCAGCGCCGCGCCGAGGCCGGCGACGACGACGGCGCCGATGATCGCGTAGGGGTAGCCGAGGGTGTCGAGCATCACGCCCGCGAGCGCCGAGCCGAGTGCGTACCCCGTGCCGAACGCGGTGACGATCCAGGCGAACGCCTCCGTGACCGTGCCCGCGGGCGCGAGCATGTCGACGAGCACCATGGCGCAGGCGAGCACGGGCGGGAGCGCCAGGCCGCTCACTACGGCGAGCGGCAGGGTCGCCCACAGCCCCGGCGCGGCCGCGAGCGGGACGTAGCCGACCGCCAGGAGCGCCATCAGCCAGAACAGCCGGCGCGAGGGATCGCGCGCGGGTCTGGTCATCGTGTTGGCGACACCGCCGGCGAGCCCGCCGACCGCGTTCGCCGCCAGCAACCAGGCGGCGGCCGATCTCGTGGCCACGTCCTCGGCATGCGCGGTCACGGCGACGGTGAACGTCCCGATGGTGAGGCCGACGCAGGCGACGGCGAACAGCAGCCGCACGAGGGGCAGCGACCGCAGCGGTCCCGCCCAGTGTCGCTCGACGGCGGTGCCACGCCAGCGCCTGCTCGGTCGTGCCGACGCGAAGACGAGGGTGCCGGCGACGCACAGGACGCCGGCGGCCACGGGACCCGCACCCGGTCCCGCGAGCGCGACCATCCCGATGACGACGAGCGGACCGAAGGTGAAGATCAGCTCCTGCATCGCCGTGTCGAGCGAGTACGCCGCGTGCACGTCGTCGTCACTGAGCAGGTCGGACCAGAGCACCCGCAGGCACGGTTCGATCGGTGGCGTCGCCGCACCGGCGACGAGCACGGCCACGCCGGCGAGCACCGGACGAGAGCCGACGTCCACGGCGGCGAAGGCGCAGAAGCCGACCGCGGACACGACGGCGCTGAGCACCAGGACGGGTGGCTGCCGCCACATATCGACGGCACGTGAGACGAACGGCGCGCCGATCGCCTGGCCCACGGCGTAGGCACCGGCGAGCACGCCGGCGACGGTGTAGCCGCCACCCTGCGCGCGGACGACCAGGACAACGGCGAGCGCGGCCATGCCGGTCGGCAGCCGTCCGACGAGCATCGCGGACAGCAGCCTCGGGACATGCCTGGTCGACATGACGGACGTGAGGGCACGCACGAGTGGATCCTTCCTCGAGACGGAGCGGGGCTCGGTGTCGAAGGAAGGTCAGGGACGCAGGTCGCCGCGCTCGTGGTCACTGCCGTACAACGGCAGTGGCGGGCAGACCCACGCGCGGTTCGTCACCCGTCGAGCATACGTCCCCGCCGGTTGTCGGCAACGCGACCTAGCGTGTGATCAGTGTGGAGATGGGCAGCGGCCGGCGGACTCGTCTGCGTCGCCGGCGGGCTGATCCCGCTGCGCGCCGCCGGCGAGCTCACCCTGCGGATCGTCCCGATCCTGCTGTTCCTCGTCGCGGTCACCGTCCTCGCGGAGCTGGCCGACGAGGCGGAGGTGTTCGACCTCGCCGCGGTCGAGGCGGCGAGACTGGCTCGTGGCCGCACCCTCCCGCTCTACCTGGTCGTGGTCGCCCTCGGCGCGGCGACGACCGTCGTACTCAGCCTCGACACGACCGCGGTGCTGCTCACTCCCGTGGTGCTCTCGCTGGCGATCCAGCTCGAGCTCGCGCCGCTGCCGTTCGCGATGGCCGCGGTCTGGCTGGCGAACACCGCCAGCCTCCTGCTGCCCGTGTCGAACCTCACCAACCTGCTCGCCGTCGACCGGCTGGGCATGAGTGTCGCCGGGTTCGCCGGACGCATGTGGCTGCCCGCACTCGTCGCCGTCGTCGTCACGAGCGCCGTGCTCCTTGTGGTGTACCGCCGGCAGCTACGCGGCACGTACGTCGTGCCGCCGCGGCGCCGGCCGTCGGATCCCGTCCTGTTCTGGATCGCCACGGCCGTCTGCGTCGCGGCAGGGCCCGCGTTCGTCGCGGGTGCGCCGGTCTGGCTCGTCGCCTGCGCCGGCGCGGGAGTCCTCGTCACCTGCTTCGCCGTGCGACGGCGCAAGGTCCTGCGCCTCGCGCTCGTGCCGTGGCGCCTCGTCCTGCTGGTGGAGGGACTCTTCCTCGTCGTCGACACACTCGACCGGTGGGGGCTGCGGCGCGCTCTCGCGACGGTCGCCGGCGGCGCCGGAGCGGGTGGCGTCGCGCGCACCGCGGTCGTGACGGCCGCGCTCGCCAACGTCACGAACAACCTGCCCGCGTACTACGCGATGGAGGGTGTCGCCGGGTCCGAGCAGCATCTCCTCGCCGTGCTTGCCGGCGCGAACGCGGGACCGCTGATCCTGATGTGGGGCTCACTCGCCACCTTGCTGTGGCGCGAGCGGTGCAGGTCGCGAGGCGTGCACGTGACCGCCGCTCACTTCGCCGCGGTGGGCGCCGCCGGCGTGCCGCTCGTGCTCGGCGCCACCGTCGTCACGCTCCTGCTCACGGCATGAGCTGCAGGTGCGCCGTGTCGTTGAAGAGGGTGAGCCGCGCGAAGCCCTCGGGGTACCAGTCGACGCCGGAGAGCCCGGTCGTCTCCAGGCGCATGCGGAACGCCGCCTCCGCGGGCACGTCGAGGGCGACCGCGACGAGGACGGCGAGCAGCATGCCGTGCGCCACCACGAGCACCGTCTGCCCGGGAAACCGCGCCAGCAGCTTGTCGCGTGCGCGGGTCGCCCGCCGGTGGACGGCGACGATGCTCTCGCCGTCGGGCGGTGCCGCCGCGGGATCGGACGTCCACTGCTCCAGCTCGTGCGCGTAGCGTTCCGCGATCTCGGTCAGCGACAGGCCCTCCCAGGCACCGAAGTCGACCTCGCGCAGGTCCTTCTCCTCGCGCACGGCGATGCCGAGGGCAGCACCCACGACGTCGGCGGTCTCGCGCGCACGCCGCAGCGGCGACGACACGATCGCGTCGACGGGCGGGCCGGCGGCGAGCGCGCGGGCGAGGGCGGCGGCCTGGTCGCGTCCCGCGTCGGCCAGCGGCTCGTCGGCCGCGCCGTTGAACCAGCCGTCGAGCGACGCCGCCGTGGCCCCGTGGCGGGCCAGGAGCGTGCGGGTCGGGGTGCCGAGGTTCGACGGGACGAACGACCGCCGGCGTCGCGGCTCGTCATCCTCGTCCGCGTCGACCGCCTGCCTGCGTCTGGTGCGTGGCGACCTGCCCGTCGCGGCGTCCATGGCCTCGTTGGCGAGCCGGTCGGCGTGGGAGTTGCGCGCGCGGGGGATCCAGTCGTAGCTCACCGAGCCCAGTGACCTGGCCAACCCAGCGGCCTGTGCGGCCAGCGGGCGCAGGTCGGGGTGCTTGACCTGCCACGTGCCGCGCATCTGCTCGACGACGAGCTTGGAGTCCATCCGCACCTCGACCTCGGCGGCCGGGTCGACCTCGTGCGCGGCGCGCAGGCCTGCGACGAGGCCGCTGTACTCGGCGACGTTGTTGGTCGCCTTGCCGATGGACTCGGCGACCTCCGCGAGTACCGCGCCGGTGTCGGCGTCCTTGACCACCGCGCCGTAGCCGGCGGGGCCCGGGTTGCCGCGCGATCCCCCGTCCGCCTCGACGACGAGTCTGGTCATCGCGGCTGGCCGGCGCGGACGATGATCCGCCGGCACTCGTCGCAGCGGACGACCTCGTCGTCGGGGGCGCCGCGGACACGCGACAGCTCGGCCGGGTTGAGGGTGAGGTGGCAACCGCCGCACCTGCTGCCCTCGAGCGCGGCGGCGCCCACGCCGTCGAACTGCTTGCGCAGCTTCTCGTACAGCGTGATCAGGTCGTCGGGGATGTCCTTCGCCGTCAACGTGCGCTCGCCGCCGACCTGCTCGTGCTCGGCGTCGATCTCGGTGAACACGGCGTCGCGGTCGGCCTCGACGCCGCTCAGCTCCTGTCGGACGGTGTCCTGCTCGCCGGTGAGCTCGGTGACCCGGCCGGTCGCCTCCTCGAGCCGCTCCATGATCTCCAGCTCGGTCTCTTCCAGGTCGGCCTGCCGCCGGCGCAGCGACTCGATCTCGGCCTGCAGGCTCGCCAGGTCCTTCGGCGACCCGACGGCCCCGGAGTCGAGACGCTGCTGGTCCCTGGCGGAGCGACTGCGTACCTGCTCGACGTCCTGGTCGGCCTTGTGCTGCTCGCGTTCGAGGTCGGACCGCGTGGTCTCGGCCGTGACCATCTCGTCGCGCAGCTTGGTCAACCGGTCGGTCAGCTCGGCGACGCGCGCGATCTCCGGCAGCGTCCTGCGCCGGTGGGCGAGCCGGTCGAGCGTGCCGTCGAGGACCTGCAGGTCCAGCAGGCGTCGCTGTGCGTCGGGGGCGGCTTTCACAGGTGGCAACTCCGTCTCGACATCACCTAGTAGTACTTTGTTACGTGTGTCGCTACCGCTGATCCGGCTCGTGATGTGGTCGTGTTCTGATCCGTGACCCCGGAGGAGATGGACCAGGTCAGGCCGCGGCTGGTGGCGTTCGCTGCGGAGATGCTCGGCGGGC
>WHST01000186.1 GCA_009379955.1 Streptosporangiales bacterium
GGCGCGAGGCACCGCCCGCAGCGACGCACCACCATCCACCCACGACCAAGCTCAGCGGCATCCAGCCGGTGAGCCAGCCCACCATGCCCAAGCTCACCTCAAGCCCGGACTTGACTTCGACCTCATAGGTTGGTCAGCCGAGGTCGATGACGGGGGCGCCGGCGACGATCCGCATCGCGCCCCAGTCGCCGGAGAGCTCGTAGACGTCGCCGTCGGAGCGCAGGGTGTCGATGTTGCCGTAGTCGATCTCGCCGTCGGCGTCGATGGCGGGCGGTCCTGTGCCCATGGTCCAGGTGACCTCGGCGAGGTCGGGGAACCGCAGTGCCGCACTGCGGTAGCAGTACTGCTCGCCGGGCAGCGGCTCGTCGTACGACGGGTGACTCGGCAGGACGACCAGATCCAGGTCGAAGACGACCTCACCCGGTCGCACGGTGACGTCGAGCACCCAACTGTCCGTGAGGTGCACGTTCGCGAAACCCACAGCGGTGTACGCGGCCATGCGCTCACGGTACGCCTGCCGGGACTCCACACCGTGTACGGCAGCCTCGGGGTTTCCTCATCGGCGAGGCAGCGTCAGTGGTTGCCGCGACGGTGGCTGTCGCACGATCGGCGTGCGGCGCGCTGGAGGAGCCGGGCCCGGAAGGCTCGCCGCCAGGGGCTGCGCGTGGTACAGAGAGCTGTGGAGCTACGTCATGTCCGCTACTTCGTGGCGGTCGCCGAGGAGAAGAGCTTTACCCGCGCCGCGGAGAAGCTGCTGATCGCGCAGTCGCCGCTGTCCCAGCAGATCAAGAAGCTCGAGCACGAACTGGATGTGGAGCTGTTCACGCGCACCACGCGGTCGGTGCAGCTGACGCACGCAGGGAGCGTGTTCTACGAACGGGCCCGCATGCTGCTCGCGCGTAGCGACGAGGCCATGGCCGATGCGAAGAAGGCCGCCGAAGGTCAGCTCGGCAGGCTGTCACTGGCGTTCACCGGCACGGCGACCTACGAGCTGTTGCCCGGGCTCGTACGGGCGTTCCAGGAGCGCAACCCCGACGTCCAGCTCGAGCTGCACAGCGAGATGCTCACGCCCGCACAGGCCGAGGGCCTGCTCGAGGGTCGGATCGACGTCGGTGTGCTCCGACCGCCGGTGACCGCCGAGGGCCTGGTCGTCGAGATGGTGCGCGAGGAGCCGCTCGTGGTACTGATGCCGACGCAGCATCCGCTGGCCGGCGCGCGCTCGATCTCGCTGGAGACGCTTGCCGACGAGCCCTTCATCAGTTACCCGAGCAACCCGCCGTCGAGCGTCTACGGCGTCGTGATCGACGCGTGCCGTCGCGCGGGCTTCGTTCCGAACGTGCGACACGAGCTGGCCGAGACGGCGTCGATGGTCGCCATGGTGGCAGCGGGCATGGGTATCGCGCTCGTGCCGGAGTCGGTGCGGCAGTTGCGGATCAACGGCGCGACCTATCGGCGGCTCTCGACGCCCCAGGTGAGCGTGCAGCTCGCTCTGGCTTATCGCGAGGGCGAGGTCAGCCCGGTGGTCCGGCGGTACCTCGAGACGGCACGCTCCGTAGTGCGCAGTCGAGACCGCGGACCCGCGCCCGGCACCATCCGAGGACCGGGCGACGAGGACGACTACTTCTCCCTCTCGATCTAGGGTCGAGAGGGAGAAGGCATACGCCCACCGCTGACCTGCGGCTTCCACCCGGCAACCAAGACGTGCATCCTCTTAATCGCGCAATTTTCCTGTGTTGGACATTTCAGTGCGGTGTTTCTAGCGTCTTTCCCCTCACCTCATGCCGGCCGAGTCGAAGGGGACCGCGATCATGACCAGCCAGATCGAGAGTCCGCCCACCGCCGTCGCGGAGGTGTTAAGCCCGCGGCACCTGCGAAGCTGCCTGTCCCGGTTCGTCACCGGCGTGACCGTCGTCAGCTACACCCACGACGACGAGCCACGGGGTGCCACGGTCAACTCCTTCACCGCCGTGTCGCTCGACCCACCACTGGTGCTCGTCTCACTGGCGCGCAGCGCCCGGGCGGCCGGGCACGTGGGCCACGGTCCGTTCGCGATCAACGTGCTGCGCGCCGACCAGATCGACGTGGCGATGCAGTTCGCCGGCCGCCCGCGCGCCGGCGCCCGCGTCCGCTGGCAGCACGACGGCGAAGCCCCGTGCCTGGCGGACACGATCGCCACCTTCCAGTGCCACCCCTGGCGCATCTACGACGGCGGCGACCACGTGCTCGTCGTCGGCGAGGTCGTCACCGCCGACCATCGGCCGGGCGAACCGCTGCTGTTCACCGGCGGCTCGTTCGCGATGACCGGACTACCGCTGCACGACGCCCCTCGGATGGTCGCCCGCGACGACCCGTCGGCCAACCCCTGGCTGGCACACGCCTGCCGTCTGCACGACGCCGCTTCAGCCTGATCCTCGCGCACCCTGAACGCTCAAAGGAGAGTCCGTTGAAGATCTCACTATTCGAACAAGCGCCCTACCGGTACCTGCCACCCGATTTCGAGCAGCACTACGAGTCGGTGTGCAGCACCCCGTACGCGTTGACCGACGCCGACGGCGTCTACTCGTCGATCCGCGACTTCATGGACGAGCTGATGCTCGGCGCCCGCGCCGGGTTCGACGGCGTCGCGGTCACCGAGCACGGCCAGTCCAGCTACGACATGGTGCCCAACCCCGACCTGATCGCCAGCGCACTGGCCTACATGACCGAGCACGAGGGCCTGGACGTGGCCATCTACCCGATGGGCCGCTCGCTGGGCAAGACGCGCGAGCCGGTCCGGGTCGCCGAGGAGTACGCCACCATCGACGTGATGAGCGGCGGGCGGCTGGTCGCCGGGTTCCCGGTAGGCCTGAGCTATGACGCCAACCTCAACAACGGCATACCCCCCACCGAGACCCGCCCGCGCTTCAACGAGAACCTCGAGCTGGTGCTGAAGGCGTGGCGCGAGCAGAAGCCGTTCGGCTGGAACGGCAAGTACAGCCAGCACCCGCAGGTCAACATCTGGCCGCGGCCGTTGCAGGCGGCGCCGCCGGTGTGGATCACCGGCATCGGCAACCCGCGCACCATGCAGATGACACTCGAGCGCGGGTTCGGCTTCAACTACCTGTCCTGGTTCGGCGCCGAGCTCACCGGCAAGCGGATCTTCGACCGGTTCTGGGAGCTGGCCGACCAGGTCGGCGTGCCCCGCAACCCGTACCGGCTCGGGTTCCTGCAGACGGTGGCCGTCGCCGAGACCGACGAGCGGGCCGAGCAGGAGTACGCCGAGCACCTGGAGTACGGCTTCCGCAAGGGGCTGGGCAGCATCCCGCCGGAGAAGCTGGGCCTGCCCGGTGCGATCGACATCCGCGGCGTCCAGGCGCTGCTGAAAGACCCCGGCGACTTCGGCCTGTACTACCAGATGAAGACCGCTACGTTCCGCGACCTGGTCGACGCCGGCGTGGTCATCTGCGGCAGCCCGGCCACCGTCAGGGAGAAGGTCGCCGCCTTCTGCAAGGACTACGGCATCGGCAACCTGCACGCCATGCTCGGATTCGGCTCGCTGCCCCGTGACCTGGCCATGAAGAACATCCAGCTGTTCGCTGAGGAGGTTGCCCCGCACCTGCGCGGCCTGTGGAGCGACACCGAGCACCAGCACCACTGGTGGCCCGAGCGCCTCGGCGGCGTGCCCCAGCCTGCCACCGTCCAGTCCGAGCGCGAGAAGGCGGCCGTCTGATGACCACCACCGACACCACCCCCGTGATCAGCGAAGAAGCGATCGACGTCTGGGACGGCAAGCTGACCATCCGCGTCAAGGTGGCAGGAGCCGGGCCCCCACTGCTGTACCTGCACCCGGCGGCCGGCCTGGCGTGGGACCCGTTCCTGTCGCACCTGTCCGAGCGCTACACCGTCTACGCCCCGGAGTTCCCCGGTACCAGCGTCGGCGACCCCTACGCCGTGCACGCCATCGACGAGCTCTCCGACATCGTGCTCGCCTACGAGGAGGTCGTCCGGCGGCTCGGGCTGGACAAGCCCGTCGTGGTCGGGCAATCCTTCGGCGGCATGCTCGCCGCCGAGCTGGTGGCGCACTTCCCCGGCCTGTCCGAACAGCTCGTGCTGCTCGACCCGATCGGGCTCTGGCGCGAGGACACCCCGGTCGCGAACTGGGTCGCCACCCCGCCCGAGCAGCTGCCCGCGCTGCTGTTCCACGACCCCGCGGGTGAAGCGGCGCAGGCCATGCTCGCCATGCCCGAGGACGAGGAGCAGCGGGTCGCCGCGACCGCAGGCATGGTGTGGGCGTTCGGCAGCACCGCCAAGTTCATGTGGCCGATCCCCGACAAGGGCCTGCGTAACCGGCTGCACCGCATCACCGCGAGCACGCTGATCGTATGGGGCCGACAGGACAGCCTCATCGACGTCTCCTACGCCGGCGAGTTCGCCGAGCTCATCGCCGACGGCAAGGTCGCGGTGATCGACAACTGCGGCCACATCCCGCAGGTCGAGCAGCTCGAACAGACCGCCGCCGTCATCGACGGATTCCTCAGCTGACAACGCCGTCACCCACGCACCGAAGGACATCACCATGACCACCGAGATGCACGCCCCCACCGCCGCGGGTTCCGGCACGGCCGCGACCGAGGCATTCCGCGCCAGCGTGGACCGTACCGTCGCCTCCGACCGGCAGCGGATCGACGCCTTCGCCCGCGACATCCTGCACCGCATCCACGATGCGATCCGCGAACATGGCATGACCTACCCCGAGTTCCAGGCGGCCAAGCAGTGGCTCGTCGACGTCGGCGAGGCCGGCGAGTGGCCGCTGTTCCTGGACGTGTTCGTCGAGCACGTCGTCGAGGAGGTCGCCACCGAGGTCCGGCACGGCTCCAAGGGCACCATTCAGGGCCCGTACTACCTGCCCAGCCAGACGTCGATCGTCGGCCCCGGCGCGCTGCCGATGCGCGAGGACGAGAAGGGCGACCCGCTGGTGTTCACCGGCACCGTCCGCGACACCAACGGCATACCGCTGCCCGCCGCCACCCTGGACATCTGGCACGCCGACGCCGACGGGTACTACTCGGGGTTCGCGCCCGGCATACCGGACGGCAACCTGCGGGCCGTCGTGACCGCGGACGCCGAGGGCCGCTTCGAGATCCACACCGTGCGGCCCGCGCCGTACGAGATCCCGAAGGATGGGCCGACCGGGGCGCTGATCGCCGCCGCGGGCTGGCACGCCTGGCGGCCGGCGCACCTGCACCTGTTGGTCACCGTACCCGGGCACCAGAGACTCACCACCCAGTTGTACTTCTCCGGCGGCGAGTGGCTGGACAGCGACGTCGCCGAAGCGGTCAAGCCCGAGCTGGTGCTCGACCCGCATACCGACGCCGACGGCACGCTGCACGCCAGCTACGACTTCGTCCTCGACCCCGTCCGATGAGCGCTGCCCGCGTCGAATCGGTCAGCACCACCGTCGTCGACCTGCCCCTGCGCAGGCGGCACAGGTTCTCGGTGACCGAGATCGACCAGCAGAGCCTCGTCCTCGTCCGCGTCCGTACCGCCGACGGAGCCGAGGGGTTCGGTGAGGCGGTCGCCCCCGGCGGGCCCTGGTGGGGTGGGGAGTCGGTGGAGACGATGCGAGCCATCATCGACGGCTACCTCGCCCCGCTCGTGGTCGGCCGGGACGTCGCCGACGTGCAGGCAGTACGGGCGCAGATGGACCGCCAGGTCAACGAGAACCGGTTCGCCAAGGCCGGCCTCGAGACCGCCCTCTACGACGCCTGGGGCCGCACGCTGGGCGTGCCGGTGCACGCACTCCTCGGCGGCCTGGTGCGCGACTCGCTCCCGGTCACCTGGGCATTGGGCGCCAGCGACGCCGACGACATCATCGGGGAGGCGACCGCCAAGCTGGAGGCCGGCGAGCACCACAGCTTCAAGCTGAAGATGGGCTCGCAGGACCCGGCGGCCGACATCGGCCGGATCGAGAAGGTCGCCGCGGCGCTCGCCAGCCGGGCGAGCCTGCGGGTCGACCTCAACGCCTCCTGGGACGAGCTGACCGCCACGCGGTACCTGCCCCGGCTGCAGGAAGCCGGCATCGAGCTCGTCGAACAGCCGCTGCCCGCCTGGGACACCGACGGCATGGCTCGGCTGGCCGGCCGGCTGGACATGCCGGTGATGGCCGACGAAAGCGTACGCAGCGAGCACGACGCCTTCCGCCTCGCCCGCATCCGCGCCGCGGACATCTTCTCGCTCAAGGTCACCAAGTCCGGCGGGTTCACCGTCACGGCGCGCATCGCGGCGGTGGCCGCCGCGGCCGGCATCCCATGCCATGGCGGCACCAGCATCGAGTCGTCGATCGGCACCGTCGCCGCCCTGCATTCCTACTGCACCCTGCCCGCGGTCACCTTCGGCAGCGAGCTGTTCGGGCCACTGCTGACCGCCGACGACCTGCTCACCGAGCCGCTGACCTACCGCGACGGGCATCTGCACGTACCCGAGGGCCCCGGCCTCGGGGTGAGCGTGGACGAGGACAGTGTCCGCCATTTCAGCCGAAAGGAATGAGGCCGTGCTGTTCCTCGTCGAGATGGACGTCCGCATCCCGCACGACACCGATCCCGACGCCGTCGAGAGGCTCAAGGCCGAGGAGAGGGCCCGCGCCCAGGACCTCCAGCGCGGCGGGGAGTGGCGGCACCTGTGGCGGGTGGCCGGGCGGTATGCCAACGTCAGCGTGTTCGACGTCGGCTCGGTGGACCGGCTGCACGAGCTGCTGTCCGAACTGCCGCTCTACCCCTACCTCGACATCCGGGTGACACCGCTGGCCACCCACCCGTCGGCGATCGAGGCCCAGGATGGCTGAGCTTGCGACGCTGCGCGAGGCGATAGCCGCGGTGGTGCATGACGGTGACACGGTGGCGTTGGAAGGGTTCACGCACCTGATCCGGTGGCCGCCGGCCTCGAGATCACCGTGCTGCGTCGATTCGATCGCACCAAGGCATCCGCGGGCTGACGCGTGATCGCCTACGACGTGCAAGGACCCGTCGGCGCACCGGTCGTCGTTCTCGGCGGTTCCCTGGGCACCACCCGTGCGATGTGGGACGAGCAACTGCCCGCGTTGACACGCGCGTTCCGCGTGGTCCGCTACGACCACCGCGGCCACGGCGCGTCCCCCGTCCCGCCCGGTCCGTACACCATCGCCGGACTGACCGGCGACGTGCTGGCTCTTCTCGACCACCTCGACATCCCGCGAGCACACTTCGGCGGGCTCTCCCTCGGCGGCATGATCGCCATGTACCTCGCCGCGACCCACCCCGAGCGAGTCGACCGGCTCGCGCTGATCTGCACGTCGGCGCACCTGCCGCCGGCGCGCGCGTGGCTCGCGCGCGCCGCCACCGTGCGCAACGGCGGCACGCGGGCTGTCGCGGACACGGTGGTCGCACGGTGGTTCACGCCCGCGTTCGCCGCCACGCCCCGGGCGGCCGAACTGCGCGAGCAGTTGATCCGCAGCCCAGCCGAGGGCTACGCCGCCTGCTGCGAGGCCATCGCCACGCTGGACCTGCGGCCGCTGCTCGCCCGGATCCGCGCGTACACGCTCGTGATCGCCGGTGCCGAGGACCCCGCCACACCGCCCGTGCACGCCGAGGTCATCGGCACCGGTATCCCCGACGCCCACCTCGCGGTCCTCCGTGACGCCGCGCACCTGGCCAACGTCGAGCTGGCCGACAGGGTCACGGCGATGCTGGTCGAGCACTGGACCGCGCCGCCATTCGTCGAGTGATCGACTGCGGACGGCGTTGATGACCGGGAGACACTAGGGCGTGTTGGTAAACGGCGTTCGAGGCGAGCGGCGTCCAGGGTGGTCCGCGCCAGCTGCCTCCGGCGGTCGAAGACACAGGCGGTGGCGGAGGACGAGCTCGTACTTGGGCGTACTTGCGAGCTCCGACAACACCGCC
>WHST01000187.1 GCA_009379955.1 Streptosporangiales bacterium
CCCCGACCCCGGCGAGACCGGGGTGCTCGTGCTGCGTGGACCCGCGGAACAGACCACCACCGTGTTCAACCTGGTCGATGACCTCGCCCACCAGCAGATCCCCGGTGACTCCCGGACCCTGGAGCAGCGCAGGTTCGACGCCTTCGTCGACCTGGTCCTCGACGACCAGGTCCGCCAGAACATCACCACTCTTGTGGAGGTGACCGTGCCGGTCGACACCCTCCACGGTGGGAACACTCCCGGGGAGCTGCGGGGTTATGGGTCGGTGTCGGCGTCCACTGCGCGTGCGCTCGCCCACGGCGGCGCGCGGGTGTCCTGGCGGCGGCTCGCCTACGACCGCGACACCGGAGTGCTCGCTGCGGTCGGGGACAAGACCTACCGGGCCGGGGACCTCGCCGGACTGCTCGCCGCGCCGGTCGAGGCACTGCCGGCCGCGGAACCCCGGTACACGCCCAGCGCCCGGCTCGCCCGCTGCGTCAAGGCCAGGGACGTGACCTGCCGGTTCCCCGGCTGCACCCGCAAGGCCCGCCGCACCGAGCTCGACCACACGGTCCCCTGGTCCAAGGGCGGTCCCACCGCGGTCGCGAATCTCCACTGCCTCTGCAAGAGACACCACCGGATGAAAGACGAGAACACCGGCTGGTCCCTGAAAGCCCACCCCGACGGATCCGTCACCTGGACCTCACCGGTCGGACGGCACTACACCCAACATCCCCATGACTACGGCGACACGTGACCGACGCGGGTCAGACCCGGGAACCCGCACTGTTCTGGAGCCTCCTAGGCTGGCCGAGTCGATCCGCTACTAGCCGGGTTCCTCACGCTGGGAGCAGCATGGCCGAGCCGTCCGCCGAGTCGCCCGCACCCGGCACCACCGAGCCGGCGGATGCCGGGGACCTCGACGTCCACACGTCCGCGGGGAAGCTGGCCGACCTCGAGCGCCGGCACGACGAAGCCGTGCATGCGGGCTCTGCGCGCGCGGTCGAGAAGCAGCATGCGAAGGGCAAGAAGACCGCGCGCGAACGCATTGCGCTGCTGCTCGACGACGACTCGTTCGTGGAGCTCGACGAGCTGGCGCGGCACCGGTCCACCAACTTCGGGCAGGCGCAGAACCGTCCGTACGGCGACGGCGTGGTCACCGGCTACGGCACGGTCGACGGGCGGCCGGTGTGCGTGTTCGCGCAGGACTTCACGGTGTTCGGCGGCAGCCTCGGCGAGGTGTTCGGCGAGAAGATCGTGAAGGTCATGGAGCTCGCGCTCAAGACGGGCTGCCCCATGATCGGCATCAACGACTCGGGCGGCGCACGCATTCAGGAGGGCGTGGTCAGTCTCGGCCTGTACGGCGACATCTTCTACCGCAACGTCAAGGCCAGCGGCGTGATCCCGCAGGTGTCGCTCGTCATGGGTCCCTGCGCCGGCGGCGCGGTCTACTCACCGGCGATCACCGACTTCACCGTCATGGTCGACCAGACCTCGCACATGTTCATCACCGGTCCCGACGTCATCAAGACCGTCACCGGCGAGGACGTCGGCTTCGAGGAGCTCGGCGGCGCGCGCACCCACAACACGACCAGCGGCAACGCGCACTACCTGGCCGCGGACGAGGGCGACGCCGTCGAGTACGTGAAGGCGCTGCTGTCGTACCTGCCGAGCAACAACCTCGACGGCAGCCCGGTGTACGACGCCGCGACCCCGCTCGAGGTGACCGACGGCGACCGCGAGCTCGACACGCTCGTCCCCGACTCCGCCAACCAGCCCTACGAGATGCACACGGTCATCGAGCACGTGGTCGACGACGCCGAGTTCCTCGAGGTGCAGGCCCTGTTCGCGCCCAACATCGTGACCGGGTTCGGTCGGGTCGACGGCCACAGTGTCGGCGTCGTCGCGAACCAGCCGATGCAGCTCGCCGGGACGCTCGACATCGACGCCAGCGAGAAGGCGGCACGGTTCGTCCGCACCTGCGACGCGTTCGACATCCCGGTGCTGACGTTCGTCGACGTGCCCGGTTTCCTGCCCGGCACCGACCAGGAGTGGGGCGGCATCATCAGGCGCGGCGCCAAGCTGCTCTACGCGTACGCCGAGGCGACCGTGCCGAAGGTGACGGTGATCACCCGCAAGGCATACGGCGGCGCCTACGACGTCATGGGGTCCAAGCACCTCGGCGCCGACCTCAACCTCGCCTGGCCCACCGCGCAGATCGCGGTGATGGGTGCCCAGGGCGCGGTCAACATCCTCCACCGGGCCAGGCTCGCCAGGGCGGCCGAGGCCGGCGACGACGTCGACGCCCTGCGGCGGCAGCTCATCGCGGAGTACGAGGACACCTTCGCCAACCCGTACGTCACCGCCGAACGCGGCTACATCGACGCGGTGATCCCGCCCAGCCAGACCCGCTCGTACGTGGTCAGGGCGCTGCGCACGCTGCGCACCAAGCGGGTCGACGTGCCGACCCGCAAGCACGGGAACATCCCGCTGTGAGCGCGGGAGCCGGCGAGCAGCCGGTGCTGCGGGTGGTCAGGGGCGACCCGTCGCCCGAGGAGCTGGTCGCGCTCGTCGCCGTGGTGACCGCGCGGTCGGCGCCGTCGGCCGCGCCCGTACGACGCTCGGCCTGGCGCGACTCCGGTCGCGGCACGCGGGGGCCGCTGCCGCACGGGCCAGGCGCGTGGCGCCGGTCAGGGCAGCCGCGCTAGCGAGGGCTCAGCGGTCGCGGGGGCAGTAGCGCCACGTCCTGCCGTCGCGGTCGCGGAAGACGTAGCAGCTGCGGCTGAACGACGGCACGGGACGGGTCGAGCGCGCCTGCGGTGGGCGAGACTGCGCGGGCGGCGCGGTCGTGGCGACCGGACGGGACTCGGGTGGCGTGCTCACCCGGCGCAGGTCGTCGTCCGACGGTGGCTTGAAGAACCCGCCGTCCCATGAGGAGACCGACGGGGCGTGGGACGAGCGGACGAGGCGGGGCTTGCCCGGCAGCGCGCTGTCGACGACGGCCGGCCTAGCGGCGCGGTTCGAACCGTCCGTGCCGATGACCGCGACGAGGCCACCGCTCGACGCGACGACCAGCACCGCCGCGCCGACGGCGAGCAGGGTGCGTTGCGGTGGTGAGCCTGAGGCGCGATGGCGCCCACCCATGCCTGACCTCCGAGGCCGCTCCACGGCCGACGGCCGTCAGGGCACGGAGCCTACCGCTGCCGGAGGGACCGGGTCACTCGGACTTCGGGATCACGCACTTGGGCGTCTTCTTGTACCCCGTGTACGCCGTGCGGAACTCCCCCAGCGCCTTGGGCGCCTTCTTGACCGCCTTGATCCACATCTTGTGGTAGTCGTACGGGTCGATCACCTTCTTGTCGCGCTCCTTGAGCACGTGGTCCATCCACTCGTTGCCGACCTTGAGGCCGGCGGTCATGGTCTTGCCGATGGCGTTCGCACGCAGCTGACAGGCGTCGACCGCATCGGTGTACTTGGCCGGCAGGTCGGCGGGGACCATGTCGCAGGCGTCTTCCTGCCGCTCGTAGACGATCCGCTGCGCATCGAACGCGTTCATGTCCGAGCTGCCGCGCGCGTGGGTCTCGTCCCAGATCTTCCTGGCCTTGGGGACCGTGATCCGGCCCTTGTCGAGGTCGATCTGCGCCTGCACGTGGACGTACCAGTCCTTGTACGACTGGTACGCCTTGCTCACGGCGGCGTCGCCCGCCTGGACCGACTCGCGGCAGTCGAGGATGGGGGTGGGGACGGGTGAGGGCCGCTTGGTGCTCGCGACGGGCGCGGCGTTGCCGTCGGTGCCCGCGGGCCCACGAGTGAAGGCCCACGCGGTGCCCCCGCCTGCCAGCAACAAAGCACCGATGACGATGAGTGCGGCGACGAGAGGGCGGCGTGACCGCGCCCTTTTCGGCGCGGAGTGGCGTCCGGCCACGTTTGTCCCTCCCCCTGCTTCTTTGTCCCCAGAGGGTCATCGGCAGACTGCCAGCTACGGAGTGGTAACGGTGAACGCATAGGACGGAGCGCGACGGCGTGATCACACCAGATGCGCGCACAGTTGCGCCGAGTGCACCCCTGCTCGTGCTCGCGTCGGCCTCCCCCGCCCGGTTGTCACTCCTACGGCACGCAGGATTCACCCCGCAGGTCCGCGTCTCCGACGTCGACGAGAGCGCCTTCGCGGCGGCCACGCCGGCCGACCTCGCGGGCACGCTCGCGCAGGCCAAGGCGCGTGCGGTCGCCGCCCAGCTGTCGGGACCCCGTGCCCTGGTGATCGGCTGCGACTCGGTGCTCGCCCTCGGGGCAGAGGTGCTCGGCAAGCCCGCCGGCGAGGCCGACGCGGTCCGCCGCTGGACCCGCATGCGCGGGGGCACCGGCACGTTGGTGACGGGACACTGCGTGATCGACACCGCGTCCGGCCGCGAGGCGGCGGCGGTGGTGGAGACGACGGTCCGGTTCGGCACCCCGAGCGACGCCGAGATCCGTGCGTACGTCGCCAGCGGCGAGCCGTGCCGGGTCGCGGGGGCGTTCACGATCGACGGTCTCGGTGGCCCGTTCGTCGATGGCATCGTCGGGGACTGGTCCAACGTCGTCGGGCTCTCGCTGCCCGCCTTCCGGCGGCTGCTGGCCTCCCACGGCGTCGGCGTGACCGACCTGTGGTCGGTTCAGCCGAACAGCGACGACCCCCAGTAGTCGCCGTCATCGCGCACGCCGGGCGGTACGGCGTACAGACCGGAACCCGTGTGCAGCAGGTACTCCGACATCGCGTCGTCGCGGGCGAGGCGTGCCTGCAGCGGGACGAACTGCCCGGGCGGGTCGCGGTCGTAGGCGAGGAAGAACAGGCCCGCGTCGAGGCGGCCGAGCCCGTCGGCGCCGTCGACGAACGAGTAGCCGCGCCGCAGGATGCGCGCACCGCCGTTGGCCGACGGGTGGGCGAGCGCGACGTGGGCGGCAGGCGGCAGGTCCGCCGGCCGGACGGGATCGCGCTCGGCCGTGCCGTCGAGCGGCGCCCCGACACCCTTGGACCGCCCGACGATCTGCTCCTGCTCGGTGAGCGCGGAGCGATCCCAGGTCTCGATGTGCATGCGGATCCGCCGCGCGACGAGGTACGACCCGCCGCGCAGCCAGGCGGGTCCCTCCCTGCCCACCCACACGTGCCGTGCCAGCGCCTTGGCGTCGTCGCCGGCGATGTTGTTCGTGCCGTCCTTGAAGCCGAACAGGTTGCGCGGTGTCTGGCTCTGCGGCGTGGTGGACGACGTCTTGCCGAAGCCGAGCTGCGACCAGCGCACCGCCACCCGGCCGAAGCCGATGCGCGCGAGGTTGCGGATCGCGTGCACGGCGACCTGCGGGTCGTCTGCGCACGCCTGCACCGCGATGTCACCGCCTGAGCGGTCGGGGTCGAGGTCGTCGCCGGGGAAGTGCGGCAGCTCGCGCAGCGCGTCGGGACGCCGCTTCGCCAGGCCGAACCTGTCGTCGCCGTCCTTCGCAAAGAGCGTGGTCCCGAAGCCGACCGTCAGCGTCAGCCGGGACGCCGGCAGCCCGACGGCCTCGCCGGTGTCGTCGGGGGGCGAGACGGCGAGCTCCGGCTCGGCACCCGCGCCGACCGCCCGGCCCGCCACCATGCGCTCGGCCGCGCGGGTCCACTCGCGCAGCAGGTCGGCGAGGTCGGTGCGGCTCGTCGTGGTGACGTCGAACGCGGCGAAGTGCAGGCGGTCCTGCACCGGGGTGGCGATGCCGGCCTGGTGCGCGCCGCGGAACGGGACGACCGGGGACGTATGGCCGGTGTCGGGACTGCCACGGGCGGCGCGGACGGCACCCGCACCGCCCCCCGCCCCGGCGAGCAACCCGACACCGGCGGCTCCGAGCAGGTGCCGCCTGCCGAACGAGGACGAGCCCGTCATGGTGCAGACACCGGGCTACCTCGCGACCGTCGCGGCGAGCTTCGACAGCGGTTCGGCGAGCGCGTTGACCTTGTCGGACAGCACCTTGCGGTCGGCGTCCCCGACGGTGTCGTACGACACGAAGCCCTCGCCGCGCCGGTACTTCTCCAGCGAGCCGAGGACGGAGGCGAACTCCTTGTCGAGGGTGCCGGCGAGCTTCGCGTCACGGTCGGCGACGACGGGCCGCAGCAGCGTGTACGCCTTCTTCGCGCCGACGACGTTGGCCTCGAAGTCGACGAGGTCGGTGTGGCTGAACGCCTCCTCCTCGCCGGTGACCTTGCCGGTGGCGACCTCGTCGAGGAGCTCCTTCGCACCGTTGCCCATCGAGGTCGGGGTGATCTCGACGTTGCCGACCTTCTTCTTCAGCGTGGCGAGGTCGGCGAGCAGCTGGTCGCCGACCGCGCTCATGCCCTTGGTCGTGCCGTCCTTCCACAGCGCCTTCTCGATGACGTGCCAGCCGGTCCACTCCTGGCCGTCCTCGAGGTCGGCCTCGCGCAGGTCGACCTTCGGGTCGATGTCGCCGAAGCTCTCCGCCACGGGCTCGATCGACTCCCAGCCGTACCGCGACGGCGCGTACAGCTTCTTGGCTTTCGCGACGTCGCCGGCCTTGACCGCGGCGACGAACTTCTTCGTCGTGGCGACGGAGTCGTCGACCTGCAGGTTGACGTACGTGCGGTAGGCGTCGACGGCCTTGTCGAGCTTGGGGTCCCGCTTCTGCGTCTTGCCGCCGCCGGCGACGGTGAGGGGTGTCCTGATGCCCTTGCCGACCATGCCGGGGATGCACGCGGCCTGGTACGAGCCGGCGGTGAGGTCGACCGTGAAGGTCACCGTCGTGCCCGGCCCGATGTTCTCGCGCTCGGAGACGATGCGGCCGTCGGGGCGGAGCACCTCGAACTCGGTGATCTTGCTGGCGGAGCTCTTGATCCGGAACGTCTGCACGCCGGCGGTGAGCTTGGTCGTGGCGACCTTGCAGGTCGTGTCCGAGGTGTCGACGGCGATCTCGTCCTTCGCCTCCGCACCACCCGAGCCGCAGCCGGCCAGGAGCACGGCGAGGACCGCCACGCCGACTCCACCGCTGATCCGCCGTGCTGCCATTCCGCAACGCTCCTCTGACCTAATCCAGTAAGGCGAGCCTAAACTAACACGGTCTCACCGGCCCCTCCCACGGCTCCCGCAGGACGGCTTGCCAGACTTCACGGCGTGACCGACGCCGTCTCCTCCGCCTGCGCCGGCTGCGCGATCTCGTGCGGCCTGGCCGGTTGCGCATCGGAGGCACGCCCCACGGCCAGGCCCGCCGACACCGCGGCGCGCTGGTACGTCGGTTACCTCCTCGCGTCGGGCGCGGCCTCGCTGGTGGCGGCGACGGCCCTCGGCCTCGTCGACCGTCCCGTGCTCTGGACCGCGATCAGCATGCCGCTCTGGCTCGCCGTCCTCCTGGGCCTGTCGGTGTGGTCGAGTCGGCGGCGCGGCGGCGACCGGCTCCCGACAGCGGTGTTCGCCGGCTGGGCGGCGGCCTGGGCGGCCACCGTCGGCCTCGGTACGACGGTGTTCCCCGGCGTCCTGGCCTGGTGGGTCGCGGGCGGCGTCGTCATGGCCGCCACCACGGGCGCCGGCGCGTACGCGACGCACCGTCACCGCCGTACCTGAGTGAGCGCCGCTCGATATATCGGCCTTGGCAGTGACCAGCCGGGACGCCTTCACGGGCCGACCGGACAGTTTCCGGCCGGCGACAGGTCATACGTCTAGCTACTTCGACCTGAAAAACCCTGTGGGGTCGTGACGGCGACCTCGGCAGACGGTTGGGCGGCTATCGGTGACCGGTCAGGTGGGCATGATTCATCCCGGTGGGGCTCTTCACGCTGCCAGCGCTCCGACCTTGACCA
>WHST01000188.1 GCA_009379955.1 Streptosporangiales bacterium
AACCTGGTCAAGGTCGGAGCGCTGGCAGCGTGAAGAGCCCCACCGGGATGAATCATGCCCACCTGACCGGTCACCGATAGCCGCCCAACCGTCTGCCGAGGTCGCCGTCACGACCCCACAGGGTTTTTCAGGTCGAAGTAGCTAACGGGGCGTCGATACGACGAGGATCAGGGATCCGTCGAAGGTCGGTCGGGTGCGCAGGTGTCCGTGCCGGCTGTCCCAGGTGCCGTCGGCGAGGTCGCGGCGGAGGTCGGCGGTGAAGCGGTCGTGGACGCTGGTGTCGACGAAACTCCACGCCGAGCACGACTGCCGTGCTCCCGGATCGAGCAGGGCCTCGGGCCGCCCGTAGTACGCCTGGTTGAAGCCGTCGACGCAGTCGAGCGGGATCGGCACCGCGGTCACACTGGTCCGGCCGCCCAGGCCGGCGGTGAGGTCGTCGACGGGCGGGTAGCGTCGAGCCTCGTTGTCGATCACCTCGGGGGCGTACTCGTAGAGCCAGAACCGGCGGATCAAGGTCGGATCGCCGGTCAGGACGACGACCGGGCCGCGGGTGACGCGCCGCATCTCACGCAGGCCGGCGCGCAGGTCGGCCCACTGGTGGACGCTGAACGTGGTCATGGCCGCGTCGAACGAATGGTCCGCGAACGGCAGGCTCTCGGCGGTCGCGTCCACTGCGACAGCCAGGTCACTCGGCCGCTGTGCGCGCATGGACGCCGATGGCTCGACAGGCGTGACCACGCGTTCCCGCGGTTCGTAGGAACCTGCTCCGGCGCCGACGTTGAGTACGGTGCCGGCATCGCCCAGCGCCCGTTCGATCCGGTCCGCGATACGCGGGTCGGGCCGCCGGTATCGCGAGTACGCGCCGCCGATCTGCCCGTAGTCGGCGTCACCGGCGCTGCCGTCCGGGCGGCGGTCACGATCCATGGTCGGAGGCTACAACGGCCGTTGGGGCTAACGGTCCGTCCATCCCGCCTGCCAGGGCGGGAAGTTTACCGCTCCATGACCGTCGCACCCCTACACTCGACCGGGCCGGACGGGCCGGCGAAGGGGAGGCGACGATGACGGCTTCGAGACGCACCCGGGTGGCGGCGGCCGTCGTCGCCGGTCTCACGACGGCGACGATGAGCTCCATGCTGGCCGCCGCCTCCGCCACTGCCGCACCGGCCGATGCCGTGCCCGCGGACGTGACTCTCGTCCGCACCAGGCAGTCGCTCCTCGGCACCCATCAGTGGTACGCGCAGACGTACCGTGGCCTGCCGGTCGTCGGCGGCTACTACGCGCGGCACCTCGACAGGTCGGGGAGGGTGCAGAGCGTCTCCGACGGACGTGACGCCGTCCCGGCGGGCCTGTCGACCAAGCCCGCCGTCTCCGGGCCTGCCGCGACGTCGACGGCGGTCGACGCGGTACGCACGCGGGTGACCAGGCAGGCCGACATCGACAAGGACAGCGGCTACGTGCCGGCCGCGGACCACAGCAGTGCGCGGCTCGCCGTTCGCGGCGGCGCGTCCCCGACACTGGTGTGGCAGGTCACCACCCGGTCGACCGGCGGCGCCGCCCGCACCCTCGTCGACGCGGACGACGGCAGGACACTGGAGGTCAGGTCGCTCTCGCGGGCGATCACCGGCCGCGGCCGCGTCTTCGACCCCAACGCCGTGGTGGCGCTGCGCGACGAGACCCTGCAGGACGAGAACGACAAGAACCTCGAGGTGTTCTGGCCGGCGTACAAGAACGTCGCCCTGCGCAACCTGGACGGGTCGGGCAGGCTCGTGGGCCCGTACGTCCGGATCACCAAGGCCACCGGCGGCCTCGCGTCGTCGGACGAGAACAGGTTCGTCTACCAGCGCAAGAACGACCGGTTCGAGCAGGTGATGGCGTACTACCACCTGAACCAGACGCAGGAGTACATCCACGGTCTCGGCTTCACCGACGTCAACAACGAGTCACAGGACGTCGAGACGAACACGTTCGCCGGCGACAACTCGTTCTACGACCCCAGCACCGACACCATCACCTTCGGCCGCGGAGGCGTCGACGACGCTGAGGACGCCGAGGTGATCTGGCACGAGTACGGGCACGCGATCCAGGACGACCAGGTGCCCGGCTACGGCGAGTCGCAGGAGGCGGGCGCGATCGGCGAGGGCTTCGGCGACTACTGGGCGGCCACGATGTCGGTCCCGGTGAGCCGCAACTTCGACCTTCCGTGCATCGCCGACTGGGACGCCGTGTCCTACACGACGACGGAGCCGCACTGCCTGCGCCGTACCGACACCGCCAAGACGACCGACGACGCGACCGGTGAGGTGCACGACGACGGCGAGATCTGGTCAGCGGCACTGTGGGACATCAACCGCACCCTGGGCCGCCAGCGCGCCGACAAGGCGATCCTGGAGTCGCAGTTCTTCTACGCACCCGACACCTCGTTCGCCGACGCCGCCCGCGACGTCGTCGCTGCGACCCGTCACCTCTACGGCGCCGGTGCCGCTGCGGCGGCCACGCGAGCGTTCGAGGAGCGCAAGATCCTCTGACCCGCCACGGCACCGACCGGTCGCCGGCGTCAGAATGCTCCATGAGGCGACCGGTGAGGACGGCGATGCCGACAGACGAGGTCCGCGCCGCGCGGCTGCTCGACGCCGCGCGGGCGGGTGACTCCGTCGCCTTCGGCCAGGTGATCGATCCGTTCCGTGCCGAGCTGCTCGCGCACTGCTACCGCATGCTCGGATCCGTCCACGACGCCGAGGACGCGGTGCAGGAGACCCTGGTGCGGGCCTGGCGCGGCCTCGCGCGGTACGACGACCGCGGCACGATCCGGGCCTGGCTGTACAAGATCGCCACCAACAGGTGCCTCACGCTGATCGAGCGGCGCGGCCGCCGGGAGCTGCCGGCGGACCTCGGTCCCGGCGCGCCGCTGGCCGAGACGGTGTGGCTGGAGCCGTATCCCGACGACCGGCTGGGCGTGGCGGAGCTCGGCCCCGAGGCCCGCCACGCGGCGCGGGAGAGCGTGGAGCTCGCGTTCGTGGCCGCGCTCCAACACCTGGGGCCACACCAGCGCGCCGTCCTCGTCCTGCGCGAGGTCCTCGAGTTCTCGGCGCGCGAGGTCGCGGACCTGCTGGAGACCACGGTCGCGTCGGTCAACAGCGCGCTGCAGCGCGCCCGCAAGGTGCTGCGTCCGCGGCGGCCGGGAACCAGCCAGCAGGTGACGTTGCGCTTGCTGGACGACGGCGTACGCAGGCTGGCCGGCCGGTACGCCACGGCCTGGGAGCGCGGCGACGTCGACACCATCGTGTCGATGCTGACCGACGACGCCAGGTACTCGATGCCGCCGGTGCCGCAATGGTACGAGGGACGCGACGCCGTCCGGGCGTTCCTGGTCGAGGGACCGCTGACCATGCGGTGGCGCTTCCTGCCGGCCTCGGCCAACGGGCAGCTCGCGTTCGGCACCTACCGGTGGGATGCGGACAGGGCGGTCTACGTCCCCGCGGGACTCGACCTGCTCGCCCTGCGCGGCACGGAGATCGCCGAGGTCGTCTCGTTCCTGACGGCGGACTTCGGTGCGTTCGGGCTCCCCGCCGAGCTCGCGGACTGACGACTCGGACCTGTCGGCGCCGGCCGCTAGCCTGCGGGCATGACAGAGGATCCGCTGCCGCGACTCCGCGCGCTGTGCATGGCGATGCCCGAGGCGACCGAGCGGCTGAGCCACGGCGAGCCCACCTTCTTCGTCCGCGACAAGCGCTCCTTCGTCATGTACGCCGACCGGCACCACGACGACAGGGTCGCGTTCTGGTGCCCCGCGCCGCCGGGTGTGCAGGAGGAGCTTGTCGAGACCGAGCCCGACCGGTTCTTCCGGCCGCCCTACGTCGGGCCGAGCGGGTGGCTCGGGGTCTACCTCGACGTCCCGCTCGACTGGGACGAGATCGCCGCGATCGTCGATGACGCCTACCGCAAGGTCGCGCCGAAGAAGTTCGTCGCCGAGCTCGACGCCCGCGCGAAGTAGCGCAGCCGACCAGTCGACGGCCACCCCGTTCCAGGCCACCCTCATGCCGTCCGGCACCGGCCCCCACTGGCTCCCGCTCCGGGCGGCCCTGTGCAAGGCGATCGGCAAGCACGAGGCTGGTGCCGAGGTGACCGTTCACCTCCGGCAGCGCCTCACCTGACCCTGTCCGTGCCGGGCGCCGCTGTCAGACCCGCGGGAGCCGCGGGTCTGACAGCCTGGTCCGATGACCCGTTCGCGTGTCTTCCTCGCCGTCGGCCTCGTACTCCTGGCCGTGGCACTGGTCGTGCCGCTCGGTACGCTCGGCGCCCTCGCCGGCACCTCGCTGCCGTACCAGGACCCGACGCCGCAGCTGCTCGACGAGCAGGCCGCGAGAATCGCCTCTCTGCAGCGGGACCTGGCGGTGCGCGCATCGATCTCGGGCATCCTGATCGCGGGATCGGCGCTCACCCTCGTCTACGCGCGGCGGCGGAGGCGTGTGTCCGACCGCACCTGAGTCACGAACGTCAGAGCATGCCGGCGTACTGCTTGTTGCCCACCTTCAGCGTCGGGTCGCTACCCAGGTAGGCGTGCTTGCTCATGTCGGGGGAGTACGCGCTCGCGTACGGCAGCCGGCCCATCGCCTCGGCGACACCCCTGATGTGGTGCGGGCCCGCGCCACAGCAGACGCCGACGTAGTTCACGCCGAGCGCGTACGCGTCCCGTGCGAACTCGGCCATCTCGTACCGCGTGCAGGTGAACGGGTCGAGCCCGGTCGGGAACGCCCGCACGTCCGGCGTACGAGGGTCGCGCAGCGACTGCATCGTCGGCTGCGCCGGGGTCGTGCGGTACGGCACGGGGAGCGCGGCGACGTGGCACGACACGGCCTGCCGGATCTCGGCGAGCAACGGCAGCGTGGTGAGCGGTCCGCGCCCGCAGTTGACGCCGACCACGTCCGCGCCGGCCTGCTCGAGTGCCTGGAACGACTCGCGGACACCGTACCCGTCGCGAGTGAAGTCCTCCTGGTGGAAGACGAGCGTCACGACGGTGGGCAGCCCGGACTCGCGCATCACCTGGGTGCAGAGCAGCGCCTCCTCGAGGTAGCTGAAGGTCTCGCCGATGAGCAGCTCCGAGCCCTCCTCGACGGCCCAGTCGACCTGTTCGGCGAACATGGCCCGGATGCCGGGTCGCGCGTTCTCGTCGGCCCACAGGTTCGTGTTGCTCAGGTTGCCCGCGAGCAGCGTGCCGGACTCCCGTGCCACCTCGCGGGCGATCGCGAGAGCGGTGCGGTTCAACGGTTCCAGGATGTGCTCCTTGCCGACGAGGCGGAGCTTCTCCCGGTGGCCGTAATAGGTGAAGGCCTCCACGATGTCCGAGCCGGCGTGCACGAACTCGCGATGCAGCGAGGCGACGACCTCGGGGTGCTCGAGCACCACCTCGGGTACGAACGCACCGGCCTGCACGTAGCCGCGTCGCTCGCACTCGAAGAGATAGCCCTCGGCGCACACCACCCCGCTGCCATCGAGCAGCGCGAGTAGGCCAGGCTTGCTGTCCGACATCCAGTTCCCCCTCGTCGATCGGTTCCCGCCCCCGAGGGCGGTCCTGATGGCCACCGCTCGGCTCTACACAAGACACAGCCCGTTGATCGGTCAACGTGCTGTTGCGTCGACAGCAACGCGAGATGCATCGTGTTGTCGGTCGTGAACGAGAAGAGGAGTCCGATGGCAGCTTCCGGTGTGCGGGTCGTCGCGTTCTGCGTCCACCCGGACGGGTTCAGGGTGATCTCGCAGTGGGCCGTGCAGCGCGGACACGACCTCGCTCTGGTCGTGACACTGCCGGGCGCGGACCACTACGGGCCCGGCCAGGGCTCGATCCTCGACGTCGCCTCGGGGACCGACGTGGTGGTCAGCCGGAGACTGCGGTCCGGCACCGCGTCGCTGGTGGCGGCCGTCCGGCCCGACCTGGTGGTGTCCGCGAGCTTCGCCCGGCGGATCCCCGCCGAGATCATCGGCATTCCGAAGTACGGCGCGGTGAACCTCCACCCCGCACCGCTGCCGCGGGGACGCGGACCCAACCCGCAGCGCCTGACGTACGAAGGCGATCCCGAGGTGGGTGCGACGCTGCATCGCCTGGCGGAGGAGTTCGACGCCGGCGCGATCCTCAGCCGCCAGGTGCGTCAGCTCGGGGCCGACGAGCTGACGCCGCAGGGTCTCTTCGCCGTCTGGGCCGACGTGCTCGCGCGGGCGCTCGACGAGGGTGCTGAGCGCGCGTTGGCGGGGGAGCCGGGGGAACAGCAGGACGAGTCCGCCGCCACGTACGCGGCACCGTTCACCGACGACGAGTACCGGCTGCGGTGGGGCGAGCCCGCGCTGACGCTCCAGCGTCGCGTGGCCGCGCTCAACCTGCTGGGGCCGCGGGCGCGCGTCGTCCTCGACGGGAACGAGAGCCGGTGGCGGTCGCCGTGCGACGCCTCGACGGTGAGTATCCGGAGGTCGCGCCAGGCACCGTGCTCGACCGGTCGGGCGACGTCGTCGTCGTGCGCGCCTCCGACGGCGCGGTCGAGGTGACCCTCGCCGCGGAGCAGCCCGGCGCTTGACCTGGAGTGCGCTCCAAGTGTCACCGTGCTCGACATGACGACGATGACACGAACACTCGGACGCAGCGGGCTCGACGTCAGCGCTCTCGGCCTGGGGTGCTGGGCGATCGGCGGACCGTTCTGGCAGGGCGAGCAGCCGGTCGGCTGGGGTGAGGTCGATGACGAGGAATCGGTGCGTGCCGTACGCCACGCTCTCGACCTCGGCGTGACCTTCTTCGACACCGCCGACGTGTACGGCACCGGGCACAGCGAGCGGATCCTGGGCAAGGCGCTCGCGGGCCGTCGTGACGACGTGGTGATCGCCACCAAGTGGGGCAACACCTTCGACGA
This sequence comes from Streptosporangiales bacterium, assembly GCA_009379955.1. Classification (NCBI taxonomy): domain Bacteria; kingdom Bacillati; phylum Actinomycetota; class Actinomycetes; order Streptosporangiales; species Streptosporangiales bacterium. Next base: position 6,894 of record WHST01000188.1, read on the forward strand.
GACGAGCCGGCAGTGGACCGGCACCGACACCTCGCCCGCGTACCTGCGCCGCGCGGTCGAGGCGTCACTGCGCCGCCTGGGCACCGACCGGATCGACCTGTACCAGCTGCACCCCGGAGACCCGGCCGTGGACGAGGTCGAGCCGCTGCTCGGCGTGCTCGAGGAGCTCGTCGACGCCGGCACGATCAGGGCGTACGGATGGAGCACCGACCTCGCCGACCGGGCCGAGGCATGGGCCCGCGACGGCGCGCACTGCACCGCGATCCAGCACAACCTCTCCATCCTCGACCAGGGCTTCGCGGCACTGGCGGTGTGCGAGGAGTACGGCCTCGCGAGCGTCAACCGCGGGCCGCTGGCGATGGGCATGCTCACCGGGAAGTTCACGCGGTCGAGCACGCTCGGTTCCGACGACGTGCGCGGAGTGCCGCCGCAGTGGCTCGCCTTTTCCGCGACGGCCGCCCCGCGCCGGAGTGGCTCGACCGGGTCGCGGCGGTGCGCGAGGTCGTCACCGGCGGCGGCCGGACCCTCGCGCAGGGTGCACTGGCCTGGATCTGGGCCCGCAGCGACCGCACCGTGCCGATCCCGGGATTCCGGACGGTCGCCCAGGTCGAGGAGAACGCCGGTGCCATGGCGCACGGCCCGCTCACCGCCGCCGAGGTCGCGGAGGTCGACCGCCTCCTCGCCGACCTGTCGGAACGTCAGCGGGCCAGGACCGGCTGAGGTTCTGAATCGTCAATAGGCTCGCCGCCCGCACCGTTTGATCACGTGCACGTGATCAACGTGGACTTCACCTCGTGCCGGGACGAGGTGAAGTCCACGTCGGTGAGGTGAAGCTCCACCGACGACCCTCGCAGCGCACCCGTGA
>WHST01000189.1 GCA_009379955.1 Streptosporangiales bacterium
AACCACGTGATCGTCGATCAACACGTACAGTGCGGTCAGGAGGGTGTTCAGATCTTTGCTCACACATCGAACATGAACACCCTCCCCCACATCCACGGCCACGACGCGCCCAGGCCCTTCAAGGAATCACTCATCTAGCGGGGACCCCAGCGAGGCGGGTGGTCAGAGCAGCGCGGTGATGCGGTCGGCGGTGAGGGGGAGGTCGCGGACGCGGACGCCAAGCGCGTCGTACACCGCGTTGCCGATGGCCGCGGCCGTCGGGCCCTGGGCGGCCTCACCCGAGCCGAGCGAGGGATCGTCCGGGCGCGACATGATCTCGACGTCGACGTGGGGCACCTCGGTGAACCGCAGGATCGGGTACGTCTCCCAGTCGCCGCTCGTCACCCGCGTGTCGTCGAAGCGGACGCGCTCCTTGAGCGTCCAGCTGGTCGCCTGGATCGCGCCGCCCTCGAGCTGGTTGGCGACGCCGTCGGGGTTGACCACCTGCCCGACGTCGACGGCGACGTGCAACCGGGTGACCCTGACCTCGTGGGTGGCCTCGACCTCGGCGACGACCGCGCAGTAGGCGCCGATGTTCTTGTACCTGGCGAAGCCGATGCCCCGGCCGGTGTCGCCGGACGCGTCCGCGCCCGACGGCCAGTCGGCCGCCGCGGCGACCGCCTCGACCACGGCGCGTGCGCGCGGGTCGGTGAGGTGCCGCAGCCGGTACTCGACGGGGTCGACGCCGGCCGCATCGGCGAGCTCGTCGAGGAACGACTCGACGGCGAAGACGTTGAGGTGGGCGCCGAGCGACCGCAGCGACGACACGCGCAGCGGCATCGTCAGCAGCCGGTTGCCGATCACCTCGAGGTGCGGCACGTCGTAGTACGGCACGGCGTTGCGCAGCAGTCCGGCACCGCGCTCGGGCGGCGGGTCGGCAGACGGCGGGATCGGGGTCGGGTCGGCGGTGTGCGTCGCGGCGAGCAGTCGTGGCAGGCCTCCGGTGTCGGGTCGGGACGTGTGGCCGTTGCTCCACGCCTCGTGCCGCCAGCCGAGGATGCGCCCGTCCGCGCCGACCGTCGCCTCGAGGTCGACTGTCATCGCCGCGCCGAACGGCGCCCAGGTCAGCTCGTCGTGTCGGCTCCAGACCACCTGGACCGGCCGGCCCTCGACCGCCCGCGCCAGCAGGACGGCGTCGAAAGCCGCGTCGTCGGCGGCGTTGTGCCCGTAGCTCCCCGCACCCTCGACGTGGTGGACGACGACGCGGTCGAGCGGCACGCCCAGCTGGACGTGGATCGCCCTGCGTAGCTGGAACACGCCCTGGCTGTGCGTCCACACCGTGACGCCGCCGTCGCGCCAGCGCGCGATGCCGCAGCTGGGCGCCAGCGACGCGTGGGCGAGGTAGGGACGGCCGTACGACCGGGCGAGCCGATGGGTGACGTCGCCGTCGCGCGCGGCACCGGTCGGCTCGGCGAGGACCGAGCGCTCCGCCTGCGCCGAGCGGAGGAAGCCGGGCAGGTCGTCCTCGTCGGGCAGCGAAGCGGACTCGTGCCAGGTGACCGCGTCGGCGAGGGTGGACGCGGCGGTGACCGCGGCGGCCTCTCGGTCGGCGACGACGCCGAGGAAGTCGCCGTCGCGCACGACGGTCACCGTCTCGGGAAGGCCCGCCACGACCTCGTCGTCGATCGCGTCGATGTGGGCCTGGCGGGACGGCGGCCTGATCACGCGGCCGAACAGCTGGCCCTGGAGTCGTAGGTCGTGGACGAACCTCGGCCGCCCCGTCACCTTGTCCGGCAGGTCGAGGCGCTGCACGCTGGCGCCGACCACGCGGTAGTCGGTCGACTTCTTCGGCGTCGCCCTGCCGTCGGCGTCACGGTCGAGGAGGGTGGCGTGGTCGAGCCGCCAGTACGTGGTGTGGCCACCACCGGGGCCGCGCAGGTCGCCGTCGCCGACGGTGAGGTCGGCGAGGTCGACGTCGAGCTCCGCCGCGGCGGCCGCGCAGAGCACCGCTCGCACCTCGGCGCACGCCTGCCGCAGCGCCGCGCCGCTGAACATGATGGACAGGCTGCCCGCGGTGAGCGCCTCGTCGGGACTGCCCGCGGTGGAGGTCGCCTGCATGACCACACGGTCGACGTCGACGTCGAGCTCTTCCGCCGCGATCTGCGCCAGTGCGGTGAGGATGCCCTGGCCGAGCTCGACCTTGCCCACCCGGACGGTGACCACGCCGTCGGTGCCGAGGTCGACCCAGGTCGACAGGCGCGGGTTGGCGGCGAGGTCCTTGGGCAGCACCGGTTCGGGCATCTCGGGTGACGGCGTCGTCATGTCGCGGCCTCCTGCTCGCCGGCTGCCTGCATGACCGCTCGCACCATGCGGTTGTGCGCACCGCAGCGGCACAGGTTCCGGTCGAGCGCCGAGCGCACGTCGTGCTCGGTGGGCCGCGGTGTCTCCTCGAGCAGGGCCGTCGCGCTGACGAGGATGCCCGAGACGCAGTACCCGCACTGCGCCGCCTGCTGGTCGAGGAACGCGCGCTGGAGCGCGGACGGGTGCGCGGTGTCGCCGAGCCCCTCGACCGTCACGACGCGCTTGCCGTCGGCGGCCCACAGCGGGGTGTCGCACGACGGGGTCGGGTGCCCGTCGAGGAGGACGAAGCAGGCGCCGCACAGGCCGACGCCGCAGCCGAACCTCGTGCCCACCAGGCCGAGGTCGTCGCGCAGTGCGTACAGCAGCGGGGTGTCGGGCTCACCACCGAACTCGTGGTCGGTGCCGTTGACGTTGACGTGGACCGGATTCTCAGCAGCCATATGCGTCCACATCCTATCGGATGCACGGTTGCATTCGATTGCCGATCGCGTCGACCTGTTGACGGAGGATCACGAGGTACTGCATGGTAACGAGGACCGCAATCGGTTGCGGCATTCTCGAGGAGCTGGTCGACGATGCGTACGAAACCTCGAGCGCTGATCGCGCTGCTGTCCGCCCTGGTGCTGCTGGCCGGATGTGGCGGCTCGGGAGACTCGGGCGGTGACACCAACGAGCCGATCACGATAGGGGTCTCGCTGCCGCTGTCCGGGCAGTTCGCGCAGCCGGGGCAGCAGGCGAAGCGCGGGTACGAGATCTGGCGCGACATGGTCAACGCCGACGGCGGCGTCGTCGGCCGCAAGGTCGAGCTGAAGATCATGGACGACGCGAGCAACCAGGACACCGTCGTCGCCGACTACACGCGCCTGATCACCCAGGACAAGGTCGACCTGCTGCTCGGCACGTTCTCGTCCCTGCTGAACTACCCGGCCTCCGCCGTGGCGGAGAAGAACAACATGGTCTTCGTCGAGCCGGCGGGCGGGGCGCCGAACATGTTCACCCGCGGCTTCACGAAGCTCTTCTTCGCCCAGCAGGCCACGTCGGACAAACAGGGCGAGGTGTTCGCCGACTGGATCGAGTCGCTGCCCGAGGCCGAGCGCCCGAAGACCGCGGCGTACCCGACGCTCGACGACCCGTTCGCGAAGCCGGTGTCCGACACCCTGCGCAAGGACCTGGAGAAGCTCGGTGTCGAGACTGTCTACCGCACCGTGTACCCCGCGGGCACGACGAACTTCCAGTCGGTCGGCGCCGCGGTCAAGGGCAAGAAGCCGGACATGATCGTCAACGGCGCCCAGTTCGACGACGGCGTCGGCCTCGTCAGGTCGCTCAAGCAGCTCGACTTCTCGCCGAAGATCATGTTCCAGAGCTCGGCGCCGAGCGAGGCCGTCCAGTACAGCGACGGCGTCGGCGAGGCCAACACCGAGGGCGTCTTCTACAGCGTCAGCTGGAACGACCGTGCGCCCACGCCGCTCAACAAGGAGTTCGTCGACGAGTACGCGAAGCGGTTCGACGGCGCGCTTCCGGCGGAGGACGCCGCGGACGCGTTCGCGGCGGCGCAGGTGCTGCAGGCGGCGGTCGAGGGGGTCAAGGAGATCGACCAGGACAAGATCGGCGACTGGTTGCACGCCAACGAGGTCCAGACGATCCTCGGCAAGCTCAGCTGGGACTCCGCGGGCCGCGGCAAGGCCAGCTACATGCTCGCGCAGTGGCAGGCGGGGCGGCCGGAGATCGTCGCACCCGACGACGTCTCGACGTCGAAGAAGATCGTCAACCCCAAGCCCGACTGGCAGCAGTGACACTCGGGTCGGCAGGCGGACGCGGGAAGGCGGCGCGATGGCTCAGCTCGTCCAGGGACTGGTGCTCGGCCTGCTCATCGGCGGCGTCTACGCGCTGATGGCCAGCGGCCTCACGCTCATCTTCGGCGTGCTGAACATCGTCAACGTCGCCCAGGGCGCGCTGCTCGTGCTGGCGGCGACCATCACCTGGAAGGTGTGGTCGGTCACCGGACTCGACCCCATCCTCCTCGCGTGCCTGATGGGTCCGTTGATGTTCGGCCTCGGCTGGGTGCTGCACAAGTTCGTGGTGAGTCGCATCGCCGGGCGGCCGGCGTCGATGTCGGTGCTGCTGACGTTCGGCATCGCGCTGGTGGTCGAGGGTGTCCTCACGCTGTGGACCGGCAACGTCTTCCACTCGGCGACACCGAGCTACTTCTCGCAGTCGTTCAGGATCGGCGCGATCGCACTGCCGAAGGCTCAGGTCTTCGCGTTCCTCCTCGCGCTCGTGGTGCTCGCAGCGTTCTACGCCTTGCTGCGGTTCACCTGGCGCGGACGCGCGATCCGCGCGTCAGCGGAGAACCCGTCGTCCGCGGCGCTCGTCGGGGTACGTCCCGGGCCCACCTCGTCGTTCGCGTTCGCACTCGGTTCCGGCACGGCGGGCGTCGGCGGCGCCGCGCTCGCCGTCCTCTACCCGTTCTTCCCCGCCTCGCACTACGAGTGGATCTCGCGGCTGCTCGGCATCATCGTGCTCGGCGGCATGGGCAGCCTGCCGGGAGCGCTGATCGGCGCGCTGGTGCTGGGTCTCGCCGAGACGCTCACCGCGACGTACGCGTCCCTACGCTGGTCCACGCTGGTGTTCTACGTCGTCATCGTGGCGGTCCTATTGATCCGGCCGCACGGCCTGTTCGGCACCCGCGTCCGCGAGGCGTGACCATGTCCGTGTGGCGCCGGCTCCCGTTCGCCTCGCACCCCGGCCGTGCCGTGGCCGCCGTGGCGCTCGTCCTCCTCGTCGCCTACCCCGTCGTCGTGCCCGACGCGACGTACCAGCAGACCGTGCTGCTGATGGCGTTCCTGCTGGCGATCCAGGCGGTCGGCTGGAACATCGTGTCCGGGTTCGCCGGCTACATCTCGCTCGGGCACAGCGCGTTCCTCGGCCTCGGCGCCTACACCGCGGGAATCCTCGCGGTGCGCACCGGCTGGAACCCGCTGTGGTTCATCCCGGTGTCCGCGGTCGTCGCGGTGCTCGTCTCGCTCGTTGTCGGGGCGATCGCGCTGCGCGCGTCGGGGCACGCGTTCGTCATCATCACGATCGCGCTGCTCCTGTCGTTGCAGGTGGCCGCGATCAACCTGCCGAGCCTGACGAAGGGCACGGACGGCATCACCCTGCCGCTGCCGTTCTGGCCGCGCGAGCTGCAGAACGTCCCGTTCTACTACCTGTTCCTCGTGCTGCTCGTCGCCGTCTTCGCGTTCAGCTGGTGGATCAGGCGGACGAAGTTCGGCACCGGGCTCGTCGCGATCCGCGAGGACGAGGGCAAGGCCGCGGCGACCGGCGTCAACACCACGGTCTACAAGGTGCTCGCGTTCGCGGCCAGCACCGTCTTCTCCGGCGCGGCCGGCGCCGGCTACGCCTACTTCCAGACGTTCCTCAACCCCGCCGGCGCGTTCAACCTCGTCATGAGCGTCACGATCGTCCTCGCCGTGCTGCTCGGCGGCCGGGGCACGCTCTGGGGGCCTGTCGTAGGCGCGTTCATCGTGCATTTCGCGATGGAGGGCGCGACCGTGTACGGCGGCGGCACCGCGTCGCGACCGCTGCTGCTCGGCGCGATCCTCGTCCTCGTGGTGCTGTTCCTGCCCACCGGGCTCGTCCCGACCGTCCAGGCGTTCCTGCGCCGGCGGGCTGCGGCCGGTCACGCCGTCGCGTACACCGACCAGGCCGGTGCTGTGCGACACCCGCGGGCGCGGGTGGCGGAGCGGGTGCGACCGGAGCCGCGGGCGGAGCGTGCGCTGCTGGAGATCAGGCAGGTGCGCAGGTCGTTCGGCGGTGTCCACGCCGTCGACGGCGTCGACCTCGCGGTCGCGGCGGGCTCGATCACCGGCCTGATCGGGCCGAACGGCTCGGGCAAGACCACGCTGTTCAACCTCGTGACCGGCACGCTGCGGCCGGGAGCCGGCGAGATCCGGTTCGACGGCAGGCGGATCGACACCCTGCCCCCGTGGTCGCGGGCGCACCTCGGCGTGTCGAGGACCTTCCAGGTGACGCGGCCGTTCGGCGACCTCTCCGTGATCGAGAACGTCGTCGCGCCGATGTCGTCGTTCCGCTGGCGCGGGCTCGTCGCCAACGCGGTCGACGGCGCGGAGACCGAGCGCGCGCGAGAGCTCCTCGCGTTCGTCGGCCTCGCCGACCTCGCCGAGCAGCCCGCGGGCACCCTGTCGTACGGCCAGCTCAAGCTGATGGAGATCGCCCAGGCGCTCATGCTCGAGCCGCGGCTCGTGCTCCTCGACGAGCCCGCCGGCGGCGTCAACCCGACCCTGGTCAACCGCATCGTCGACATCGTCCGCGAGCTCAACGCGCAAGGCGTCACGTTCCTCGTCGTCGAGCACAACATCCCGCTCGTCCTCGACCTGTGCGACCCGGTCGCCGTCCTCAGCCGGGGCAGCATCATCGCCGAGGGACCGCCCGACGAGGTCCGCCGCGACAAGGCGGTGCTCGACGCCTACCTCGGCCCGGACGACGTCCTGCCCGTCGCCTCGGCGCGGACGAGGGAGGCCGAGCCCACATGAGCAAGCTGGCGCTGCGCGACGTGTACGCGGGCTACGGCGGCGGCGACGTCCTGCAGGCACTCGACCTCGACGTGGCGGAGGGCTCCGTCACGTGCATCGTGGGCCCCAACGGCGCCGGCAAGTCGACGGTGCTCCGCGTCATCAGCGCGATCCTGCGTCCGCGCCAGGGCAGCGTGCTGCTCGACGGCGAGCCCCTCGACGGGCTCGACAGCGCGGCCGTCCTGCGCCGGGGCGTCGTCCAGGTGCCGCAGTCGCGCGCGCTGTTCCCGCGCATGTCCGTGCACGAGAACGTCCTGATGGGCGGCTACGTGATCCGCGGTGACCGGCAGCTGCTGCGCCGCCGCTACGCCGAGGTCGCCGACCTGATCCCGATCGTCCGCGAACGCGCGAACGACCGCGCCGGCAACCTGTCCGGCGGCCAGCGCCGCATGGTCGAGATCGCGCGGTGCCTGATGCTGAGCCCGTCCCTCGTCCTGCTCGACGAGCCGTCGCTCGGTCTCGACCCGAAGAGCCTCGCGTCGGTCGCCGAGCTGATCCGCTCGACCAACGAGCGCGGCGCCACGATCCTGCTGATCGAGCAGAACGTCAGGCTGGGCCTCGGCATCGCCAGCCACGGTGTGGTGATGGAGGGCGGCCGCACCCGCCTCGCCGGCACGTCGAAGGAGATCCTCGACCACCCCGAGATCGGCCAGCTCTTCCTCGGCGGCGCGGTCTCGTCCTAGGAGCGTGGGTCCGTATTGGCGAATCCGCCGCGCCGCGGCGCTGATGGGGCTGCTGGGCGGTTAGCGTGGCGGGCCGTGTGCCGGCATGAGTGAGGTGGTCGTGCTCGTCGTTGATGCTCAGCGATCAGCGATCAG
>WHST01000190.1 GCA_009379955.1 Streptosporangiales bacterium
CCTTCACGGTGGCCGGGCGCGGTGGGGGTGCCCTTCACGGTGGCCGGGCGCGGTGGGGGTGCCCTTCACGGTGGCCGGGCGCGGTGGGGGTGCCCTTCACGGTGGCCGGGCACGGTGAGGGTGCCCCTCACGGGGCGGGTGATCTCAGGTGAGCAGGCTGATCGCGTGGCGCGTCGCGGCGGCGTTGGAGAGGTGGACGTGGGCGCCGGCGGCGGCCAGCGCCGCGGCCTGGTCGTCGCGGACCTGCGGGTCGCCGTTGCTGCCGGTCAGGGAGACGACGACGTTCGCCCGCGCCGCGGCGACCGCCGGGGCCAGGTCGGCGGCCGGGTCGGGGTGGCTGCCGTGGCCGAGGACGACGTCGAGAAGGACGGTGCCGACGTCCGGGTCGGCGGCGTCGTGCACGAAGCGTTCGGTGCGCAGCGTCGGGTCGATCATCGGGTGGGCGCGGCCGCGGGTGTACGCGTCGTCGCCGAAGTCGGTCATCGTGAACCGGTCGGCAGGCAGCGCCGCGCCCGCGATGGTCGCGGCCTCGGTGCACAGCGTGCCGCCGCAGAACAGGCCGCGCAGCGCCCGGCCGGGGGTCGCGGCGAGCGGCGTGGGCGGCCGCCACTGCGGCCAGTCGGGAGCAGGGATCTCGAACGCCCGCAGCACGTCCTCGGCGACGGCCGTGAGGTCACGCTCGCCGGGTCCGACCGGTGCCCACAGCACGGACTGGCGGCGGTCGCGGGCCTCCTGGCGCAGACGCGCGACAAGGTCGGGGTCGGGCGGCTTGCTGACGACGACCGTGAGCCGGGTGTCGTAGTCGCCGGCCAGCGCATCGAGCGCCTGCCGCGTCGACCGGCCGCCGACCTCCGCGGACAGGTCGCGGCCGCCGACGCCGATGACGTGCCGCACGCCGAGCCCGGCGGCGTCGAGCAGGCACATCAGGTGCTGCGCGCCCGTGCCCGACGCCGCCACGATCGACACCGGGCCGACCTCGACGACGTTCGCGAAGCCGAGCCCCGCGGCGTCGATCTGCGCCGTGCCGCAGTCGGGGCCCATCACGAGTACGCCGCGCCGCGCGGCCTCCTCCTTGAGCGCGACCTCCTGCCACACCGGCACGTTGTCGCTGAACACCATGACGCTCGACCCCGCCCGGACGGCGTCCATCGCCTCGGCGAACGCGTACTCGCCGGGGACGGACACCAGGGCCAGCCGCGCCGGTGTACGGGTGAGCAGTCCACCGACGGTGCGCGGGGCAGGTGCCGCACCGCCGTCGCCGCCCGCCTCCGGAGCCTGCGCCCTCAGCACCTCGTCGAGCCGGTCCGCGGCGAGCGAGAGGACGGACTCCGCGCGTTGACCGGGCAGGTCGGCCACCCGCATCGCCACCACCAGGTCTCCCGCTCCGGTGCCCGCGGGCACGTCGAAGCCGCGCTCGGCCAGCAGCCCGAGGTTGAGCGGGGTGCCCATCGCCACCTGCGCCTCGGCGATCCCGGGCACCTTCGCGAGCACGAGGCTCGCCGACATGAGTGAGACCGAGTCGTGATACTCCCCGCGCCGCACGTCGACGTACGTCTCGCCCATCCGGCACCTCCTGTCGACGCCGCGTCCCCACCGGCCCGGGGTCCTTGCCGAAAGACGCGCGTGGGTGAATCCTGCCATCCTGCGTACGGAGCGGGTGCGGGCGAGGAGGGCTGACATGGCGTTGTGGAAGCTGCACGGCGACGGCAAGTCACTCGACGTCGGCGAGGTGGTCGCCCCGAACGAGCGGCTGTCGTGGGGCCGGACGGTCGGGCTGGGTGCGCAGCACGTCGTCGCGATGTTCGGTGCGACGTTCGTGTTCCCCATCGTCATGGGCCTCAACCCGCAGCTCGCCGTCATGATGAGCGGCATCGCGACGATCATCTTCCTGCTCATCGTCAAGGGCAAGGTGCCGAGCTACCTCGGGACGTCCGCGGCGTTCGTCGGTGGTGTCGCGGCCATCCGTGCCCAGGGCGGCACCAGCCCGCAGGTCACCGGCGCGATCCTCGTCGCCGGTGTGCTGCTCGCGATCATCGGCGTGGTCATCCACTTCCTCGGCGCGCGGGTGATCTACAAGGTCCTGCCACCCGTCGTCACCGGCGCCGTCGTCATGCTGATCGGCTTCAACCTCGCGCCGGTGGTGGCCGACGTCTACTGGCCGCAGGACCAGTGGATCGCCCTGCTCGTCATGGTCGCCGTCGTCGCGATGAGCCTGGGTCTGCGCGGGTTCCTCGGTCGCATCGCGGTCTTCCTCGGCCTCGTCTTCGGGTACGCCCTGTCGTGGCTGTTCGACCGCGGCTTCGGCCAGATCACGTCGTTCGACGCGGTCGCCGGCAAGGTCACCACGCACTGGCGGGTGAACTGGGACGGCGTCCTGGCCGCCGACTGGATCGGTCTGCCGGCGACCACGGGCACACCCGGTCCTGACGGGCAGCCGCTCGTCGGCCTGCACCTGCCCGACTTCAGGTGGACGTTCGTCCTGCTCGTCATCCCCGCGGTCATCGCGCTGATCGCGGAGAACGCCGGCCACGTCAAGGCGGTCGCCGAGATCACGAAGACCGACCTCGACCCGATGATGGGACGCGCGATCGCCGCGGACGGCCTCGGCACCGTGCTGGCGTCGGCGGTGGGCGGTTCACCGACCACGACGTACGCGGAGAACATCGGCGTCATGGCGGCGACCCGCGTGTACTCGACGGCGGCGTACTACGTCGCGGCGATCGTCGCCATCCTGTTCGGCTTCTCACCCAAGTTCGGCGCGGTGATCTCGGCGACGCCGGGTGGCGTGCTCGGCGGCATCACCGTCGTGCTGTACGGCATGATCGGCCTGCTCGGCGCGAAGATCTGGCACGAGAACAGGGTCGACTTCGGCAACCCGGTCAACCTCGTACCCGTCGCGGCCGGCATCATCATCGCGATCGGCGACACGGCGCTGCAGTTCAGCAAGTCGTTCACGCTGTCGGGCATCGCGCTCGGCACGATCGTCGTGATCGTCCTCTACCACTTCGGCCGGCTCATCGCTCCTCGCCACCTCGTCGAGGCGAGCGACCGTGGACCCGACGCCGGCGACCGGACCGAGGGCAAGGCGCCGGCCGACGGATGAAGCCACCCCCCTTCACGTACCACCGGCCCACCGACGTCGCGCAGGCCGTCGCGACACTCGGCGAGGTCGGGGCACGCGGCAAGGTGCTCGCCGGCGGGCAGAGTCTCGTCCCGCTGATGTCCATGCGTCTCGCCGAGCCCGCGCACCTTGTCGACATCGGCCGGCTGCCCGGACTCGACACCGTCGAGGTGACCTCACGCCAGGTACGCGTCGGGGCGCTCGTGCGGCACGCCGACCTGGAGCGGCACGAGGAGGCGCACGCGGCAAACCCGGTGCTGCGGCAGGCGTTGCGCCATGTCGCGCACCCGACCATCCGCAACCGCGGCACGTCGGTCGGCAGCCTCTGCCATGCCGACGCCGCCGCGGAGATGCCTGCCGTGCTCGCCCTGCTCGGCGGTCACGTCGTCGCCGTGTCGACCGCCGGCGAGCGAGAGGTACCGGTCGATGAGCTGTACGTCGGGCCGCTCGAGACGTCGCTGCGTCCCGACGAGGTCGTGACCGCCGCCGCCTTCCCCGTCCCCGAGGGGTGTGTCGGCACGTCGGTCGTCGAGGTCGCCAGGCGGCAGGGCGACTACGCCGTCTGCGGCGTCGTCGCGCTCGTCCGGCTCGCCGAGGACGGCAGCCTCGACGAGGCACGTGCCGCGTACGTGTCGGTCGCCGACGTGCCGCCCGTGCTCGACCTGACCGAGGCGGTGCGCGGCATCTCGCCGGACGGTGACTGGGCGCCGGCCGGCGAGGCGGCGAAGGAGCGGCTGGAGTGCGACGGCGACATCCACGTCTCCGCGCAGTACCGTCACCACCTCGTCGGCGTGCTGACCGAGCGCGCGCTGCGCGAGGCCGCGACACGGGCGGAGGCAGGGTGACCACCGAGCAGCGGCTGCCGATCACGTTGCGGGTCAACGGCGTCCGCCACGACCGCGACGTGCCGGTCCGCATGCTGCTGTCCGACGTCCTGCGACACGAGCTCGGGCTGACCGGCACGCACGTGGGGTGCGAGCACGGCGTATGCGGAGCGTGCACGGTGTTGCTCGACGGGCGTCCGGTGCGCTCGTGCCTCGTCTTCGGCGTCAGCGTCGACGGGCAGGACGTGACGACCGTCGAGGGCCTGACGGAGCCCGACGGCTCGATGCACCCGGTGCAGCAGGCGTTCCAGGACTGCCACGGTCTGCAGTGCGGCTTCTGCACGCCGGGGTTCCTCACGACGATCGCGGCGTACCTCGAGGAGAACCCGGAGCCCACCGAAGACGAGGCGCGCGAGGCGATCAGCGGCAACCTGTGTCGCTGCACCGGCTACCAGAACATCGTCGCCTCGGTCCTCCGCGCGGCGGAGCTGCAGCGGGGTGAGCCTTGACGGTATATCCCGGCGTCCTCCGCCGTTCCGCTCCTCGCTGGGTCGGTGGCCGGTCATGCAGGTCGCTCCGGTCCGCTGCGATGCTCGCTTTGGAGGTCGCCTCTTGACGACCAAGCTCTTCGGCGAAGGCGTCCCCCGAGTCGAGGACCCGCGGCTGCTGACCGGGGGTGGACGCTACCTCGACGACCTCGGCCACGACGCGCTCGCCGCAGCGTTCGTCCGCAGCCCGCACGCGCACGCCCGCATCGCCGACATCGACGTCGAGGACGCGCTCGACGTCGACGGCGTGGTCGCGGTCTACACCTACGACGACCTGGCGGAGGACACGGGCACACGGGTCGCGCAGCCGCTGCCCGTCCTCATCCCGCACCCGGCGCTGCACGCGCCGCGCACGCCGTATCCGCTGGCGAAGGACGAGGTCAACCACGTCGGCGAGGCGGTCGTGATGGTGGTCGCGCGCGACCGCTACCTCGCCGAGGACGCGTGCGCCCGCATCCGTGTCTCGTACGAGCCGCTGCCGCCGGTCGTCGGCCTCGACAACGCGCGCACCGCCGACCGTCTCGTGCACGCGGACGTCGACGACAACGTCGCGGGTCACCTGCTGCAGGAGAACGGCGACGTCGACGCGGCACTCGCCGACGCACCGCACGTGCTCGACCTGTCGCTGGAGATCGAGCGCAGCGCATCCATGCCGCTCGAGGGCAAGGGCGTGTACGCGCGCTGGGACGTCACCGAGCAGTCGCTGCGCATCTACACGTCCACGCAGGCGTCGACGTCGGTACGCGCGGCGGTCGCGGCGAAGCTCTGCCTGCCGCTCTCCCAGGTCCACTGCGTCGCGCCCGACGTCGGGGGCGGTTTCGGCGTGAAGATCGTGCACCCGTGGCCGGAGGAGGTGCTCGTCCCGTGGGCCGCGCGCAAGCTCGGCGAGCTCGGCTACCGCGCTGAGGTGAAGTGGGCCGAGGACCGCCGCGAGCACTTCGTGTCCAGCGCGCACGAGCGCGGGCAGCTGCAGGACATCCAGGTCGGCTTCGACGACGACGGCCGCATCCTCGCGCTCGACGTGCGGGTGTGGCACGACAACGGCGCCTACACGCCGTACGGCCTCATCGTCCCGATCGTCACCTCGACGCAGCTGCTCGGTCCGTACAAGCCTGGCGCATACCGCTGCGAGTTCTGGTCGATGTACACCAACACCGTGATCGTCACGCCGTACCGTGGCGCGGGCAGGCCGCAGGGCGTCTTCGCGATGGAACGCACGATGGACGCCATCGCCGCCGAGCTCGGCCTCGACCGCACCGAGGTGCGGGCGCGCAACTTCATCACGCCGGACGAGATGCCGTACGACCACGGCCTGGTGTTCCAGGACGGCCGCCCGCTGATCTACGACTCCGGCGACTACCCCGCGAGCCTGGCCATGCTGAAGGACCTGGTCGGCTGGGACGACTTCGAGGCCTACCGCGAACGAGCGCGCGCCGAGGGACGCCGGGTGGGCATCGGGCTCGCCTGCTACGTCGAGGGCACCGGCGTCGGCCCGTACGAGGGCGGCCACGTGCAGGTGGAGACGTCGGGCAAGGTCAAGGTCGCGACCGGCCTCACGACGCAGGGCCAGGGTCATTTCACGTCGTTCGCGCAGATCGCCGCCGACGAGCTCGGCGTGCCGCTCGCCGACGTCGAGGTCGTCACCGGCGACACCCGCAGGTTCGCGTACGCGGTCGGCACGTTCGCCTCGCGGGCTGCGGTGATGAGCGGCTCGGCGATCGCGCTCGCGGCACGCAAGGTACGCGACAAGGCGTTGCGCATCGCCGGCGACGCGCTGGAGGTCGACCCGGGTGACCTCGAGATCGTCGACGGCGTCGTGCGGGTGAAGGGCGATCCGGAGTCGGGGCTGCCGCTCGGCAGTGTCGCCGTGCTGTCGAACCCGCTGCGCTACGCGTTCGACGAGAACGCCGCGGCCGCCACGCAGTTCGCGTCCACCGACGTGTCGAAGCCGCCGGTCGCCGTGGGTGACGCACCCGGCCTGGAGGGCACCGACTTCTACTCGCCCGAGCGGTCGACGTTCGCGTCCGGCATGCACGCCGTCGTCGTCGAGACCGATCCCGACACCGCCGAGATCCGCATCCTGCGCTACTGCGTCGTGCACGACTGCGGACGGCTGATCAACCCGCGCATCGTGCGGGGGCAGATCCACGGCGGCGTGGCGCAGGGCGTGGGAGGGGCGCTGTACGAGCGCATGGTCTACGACGAGCACGGCCAGCTGCTCAACGCGTCGTTCATGGACTTCCTGATGCCGTACGCGTCCGAGGTGCCGCGCGAGATCGAGATCGACCACCTCGAGACGCCGTCGCCGCTGAACCCGCTGGGCATCAAGGGCGCGGGTGAGGCCGGCGTGATCCCGTCGGCCGCGGTGTTCGCGGCGGCGATCGAGGACGCCGAGGGCATCCGCATCACGCGCATGCCGATCAGCCCGAGCGAGCTGTTCGCCCTCCGGGCGGGCCGAGAGGGGACCTCATGAAGGTGACTGGGAACGCCGTCGTACGGGCCGAGCCCGACCGCGTCTACGCCGCCCTCAACGACCCCGCGGTGCTCGTTCGCACGATCCCGGGCTGCGAGTCGCTGGAGGCACTCGGCGACGACCGGTACCGCGTCTCCGTCAATGCCGGCGTCGCGTCGATCAGGGGCACCTACGACGGCGAGGTGACGCTGTCGGAGCAGAGCCCGCCCGCGTCGTTCGTGCTGCGCGCACAGGGCAGCGGCGCGCCGGGCACCGTCGACGCGAACGTCCGCGTCACGCTGGAGTCCGACGGCGACGGTGGCACGCGCGTCGCGTACGACGCCGACGCGGTCGTCGGCGGCATGGTCGGCGGCGTCGGCCAGCGCATGCTGACGAGCGTGTCGCGGCGCATGGCGGGCGAGTTCTTCGGCAACGTCGAGCGCGACCTGTCGGGCACGGCGGTGGCGACGCTCGCCACGGACGAGTCGCGGGTCCCCTCAGGCACCGCACCTGGCATCGTCTTCCGCGCGCCGGAGCGGGCGCGTTCCGGCGCGTCGCCGGTGACGCTCCTCGCGGCGGCGGCCGCGGGCGCCGCCCTCGCGCTCGTCGGTGTCGGCGTCGGCTGGCGGCTCGCCCGCAGGTCCGCGGACCGCTAGATGAATGATTCCGTGAAGCTGCTGGTCAGTGGTCGTAGGCGGTGAGTGATCGTTTGCTGGTGACGCCGGTGGTCCAGTTGTGCCAGATCCCGGCGGCCATGGCCAGCAGGCGTTGGGCGACTCGGGTGAATACCCC
>WHST01000191.1 GCA_009379955.1 Streptosporangiales bacterium
AACCACGTGATCGTCGATCAACACGTACAGTGCGGTCAGGAGGGTGTTCAGATCTTTGCTCACACATCGAACATGAACACCCTCCCCCACATCCACGGCCACGACGCGCCCAGGCCCTTCAAGGAATCACTCATCTAGCGGTACCTGCCGCCGGCGGCCTTCGTGCAGGCGGCGGTCCCGCGGCACTTGCGGAGCGCGGTCAGCTGGCGGTGCAACGACTGCCGTTTCGCCGTCGGCAGGGACGCGTAGATGTTGGTGAGCTCGTACGGGTCGCGCCTGCGGTCGTAGTACTCGCGCTCACGAGTCTCGTACTCGACGTAGGTGGACGTCGCGGTGCGCAGAGCGTCGTACGAGGGCGGGTTCGCGTTGCGTGACGGCTGGTAGTCCGGGTCGGATCTGTTGTTGTTCGGCCCATGGTGTTCGACGAGCGCGCTCGTCTTCCACCCGCGGACCGGTCTGCCGCGCAGGATCGGCAGCAGGCTGCGACCGTCCGTGCCCGCACTCGGCTTGCCGCCGATGTCGGTGAAGGTCGCGTGGAGGTCGACGTTCTCGGCGATCTGCTGCCGGGTCTTCCCCGCGGGCACGCCGGGTCCGGCGACGATCAGCGGCACGTTGACGTCGGTGCTGTACGGGGTCTTCTTGCCGGTGAGCAACCGGTGCTGGCCGAGGTGGAAGCCGTTGTCGGAGCTCAGGACGACGTAGGTGTTGTCCGCCTGACCGGTCTGCGCCAGGGTGGCGCGCAGCCGCCCGAGCATCCTGTCGACCGCCTGCATCGACTGCGCACGCCTGCGGTGGTCCGTGTTGCTCCTGGCGATGTCGGCGCGGGAGAGCCGCGGCTGGTTCCGTACCCACTTCGGCTTGTCGGACACGTCGGGCTCGCCGAACGAGGGATCGCGGGGTGTCTCGAGCCCGGGGAACTTGTGGGCGTCCCGAGGCGCCGGCGTGAACGGCCCGTGCGGCGCGTAGGTGGCGATCTCCAGCAGGAACGGGTCTCCGGCGTCGACGGAGTCGCGGATGAAGGCGTTTCCCCTCGTCGAGAGCACGTCCGTCATGTAGTCCGCCGGCTCGCGCCCGTAGCCGACCATCCAGCCGTTCTCGTTCACCGTGTAGTCGAAGCTGCGGTAACCCGCACTGCCGGACACGGCCCACACGTCCCATCCGGGCGGTACGTACCCGGCGCCCGGCATCAGGCCGAGCGGCTCGTACCCGTTGAGGTACTTGCCCATCATCGCGGTGCGGTAGCCCTGCTCCTGCAGCGCGACCCCGAAGGTGACCTTCTCCAGGTCATTTCGCAGGAACGCCGCGTACCCGCCGTTCCTCGGGTTGTTGGTGAGGACCCCGGTGTTGTGCGGGAACTGCCCGGTGAAGATGGACGCGCGGGACGGGCAGCACAGGGAGTTGGTCACCGTGTAGTTCGAGAAGCTCACGCCGTCGGCCTGGAGCTTCCGTGCCTGTGGCATGTAGCGCAGCAGCCCGGAGTCCATGTCGTCGGTCAGCACGAACACGATGTTCGGCCTGCTCCCGGCGGTCGACTCCGGGCCCGTCGACGTGACGACGATCCCGGCCGCACCGAGCAGGACGGCGACTGCGGCCGCGGCCGTCAACAGCGTCTTCCTCGACGGCCTGGCCAGCATCCGGTCTCCTCGTTCGTCTCGTCGTGCCGACCCGAAGGCCTCGGCCCCAGACACTAACGGGTCCCCGCAGCCACACCCTGGTGCGGCTGCTCACTCGCGGTCCGCTACCCGACGGCCAAACGCACCGCGGACGAGCTCGACCGGGTGGAGCGCACGCCGGTCGGTGCCGTGCTGGATCTGCTGGCGACACGACACCCCGGTCGCCGCGAGCACGGTGTCGGTCGACTCGGCGTCGATCGCCGGGAACAGCCGTTGCCGGCCGATCGTCATGGACAGGTCGTAGTGCTCCGCCTCGTACCCGAAGGACCCGGCCATCCCGCAGCAGCCGGCGTCGAGCTCGACGACCTCCGCCCCCGGTATGCGTCGCAGCAGCGCCATCGTCGCCGCCGTACCGACCTCGGCCTTCTGGTGGCAGTGTCCGTGGTAGACGATCCGTCGACCGGCCGGCCACGAGTCCGTCCGCAGCCGAAGGCGGCCGGCGTCGATCGCCTCGGTGAGCAGTTCCTCGACCTGCCGAACCCGGCCGGCGAGGTCGCGCACCCGCTCGTCGTCGGGGAGCAGGGCGAGGTACTCGTCCCGCAGCGTGAAGAGGCAGGACGGCTCGCAGCCGACCACCGGCGTGCCAGGCTCACTGCCGGCGGTGAGCGCGGCGACGAGGTCCGACGCCTTGTCCCGTGCGTCGTCGAGCAGTCCCTTCGACAGGCTGGACCGTCCGCAGCAGCCGGTGCTCTGCAACCGCACGTCCCACCCCGCGTGCTCGAGCAGCTCGATCGCCGCCTGCCCGATCAGGGGCTCGGAGTACGTCGTGAACGAGTCGGCGAGGAACGTGACCGTGCCCTGTCCCTGCGGGCCGCCGGAGGACGGCACCGACCGGCGCGTCCTGCCGGCGTACCACCGCGGCAGCGTGCGTCTGGTGAACGCCGGCAGCGGGCGCCGGGTGGAGATCCCGAGTGTGCGTGCGAGCAGTGACCGCAGAGGTCCGACGCGCCCCGGCACGTTCGACAGCGGAGCGAACGCCGCGCCCAGCCGGTTCAGGGTGCGGATGGCGCCGAACGCCCGCGAGCGCAGCGGGACGCCGTGCCGTTCGTGGTGGTGGGCGAGCGTCTCGCTCTTGAGCGCGGCCATGTCGACGCCAAGCGGGCACTCGCTCTTGCATGCCTTGCACATCAGGCACAGGTCGAGGATCTCGTGCAGCCGTTCGTCGCCGAGCGCGGCCTCCGGGTCGGGTTCGCTCAGCGCCTTGACGAGTGCGTTCGCGCGCCCTCTCGTCGAGTGCTCCTCCTGGCGGGTCGCCATGTACGAGGGGCACATCACGCCCGGCGCGCTCTTGCGGCAGGCGCCGATGTTCATGCAGCGGTCCGCGGCTCCGCGCATGCCGCCGACGACGTCGAAGCGCAGCCGCGTGCGCAGTGCGGGCGCCGGTGGCAACGCGGCGTCGCGCAGGTGGTCGGTCATCGGCGGAGCGTCCACGATCTTGCCCGGGTTCATCCGGCCGTCGGGGTCGAAGAGCCGCTTGACCTCGCGCATCGCCTCGTACAGCTCGTCGCCGAAGATCTCCCTGTTGAACTCGCTGCGCGCGAGGCCGTCCCCGTGCTCGCTGGAGTTGACGCCGCCGTACTCACGGACGAGGTCCTTGATCTCGACGGACACCGCGCGCATGCGGCGTACCTGCTCGGGGTCGGTGAGGTCGACGAACGGGCGGATGTGCAAGCAGCCGACCGAGCAGTGGCCGTAGAAGCCGGCCGTCATGGCGTGCCGGTCGAGCACGTCGCGGAACCGTTCCGTGTACGCCGCCAGGTGTGCCGGGTCGACCGCGGTGTCCTCGACGAAGGCGAGGGGACGGCGCGTGCCCTGGCTCGCCGCCATGAGCAGGCCCAGGCTGGCCTTGCGCACCTTGAGCAGGGCGTCGCGGTCGGCGGCGGTCACCGCACGCAGGGTGTGGTAACCGTGGCCGTGCGCACGCCACAGCCGGTCGAGCTCATCCAACCGGCCGGTGAGCGCGTCCTCGTCTTCGCCGGTGAAGGACACGAACAGCAACGCCTCCGGGTCGCCCACCAGCAGCTCACCGAGGTCCGCGTAGTCGATCCTCTCCCTGGACAGGTCGAGGATCGTGCGGTCCATCATCTCGACCTGCGCGGGGTCGCACGACAACGCGTCGCCGGTGGCCGCGATCGCCGCCGCGACGGACGCGAAGTGCCCGACGGCGAAGACGCTGCGCCGCGGCTTCGGCACCAGGTCGACCTCGGCCCTGGTGGCCACGACGAGGGTGCCCTCCGCGCCGACGACGAACGTCGCCAGGTCGAAGGGCTCGTCACCGGCCAGCCGGTCGAGTCGGTAGCCGCCGGCGCGGCGCCAGTACGGCGGGAAGTCCGTCGCGATCGCGCCGGCGTGAGCACGCACCAGCTCAGGCAGCTCGCGGTAGAGGCTGCCCTCGAGCGTCGATGCGGTGGCCCGCCGAGCGCGCTCCGCCTCGTCCACCGGTTCGAGGCGTGCACGTGAGCCGTCCGCGAGCACGACGTCGAGTGCCCTGACGTGGTCGATCGTCATGCCGTAGCGCACGCTGCCGCTGCCCGCGGAGTTGTTGCCGACCATCCCGCCGATCGTGGCGCGGTTGCTCGTCGAGGTGTCCGGTCCGAACATCAGGCCGTACGGCGCGGCCGCGGCGTTCAGGTCGTCCTGCACGACGCCGACCTCGACGACTGCCGTGCGTGCCTCGGGGTTGATCTCCACGATGCGGTCCAGGTAGCGCGAGCAGTCGAGGACCACGCCGGCCCCGACGGTCTGCCCGGCCAGGCTGGTGCCCGCGCCCCGGGGCGTGACCGCGACGCCACACGCGGCGGCCGCCCGTATCGTCGCTGCCACGTCGTCGGCGTGCCTGGGGAACACGACGCCGAGCGGCTCGATCGCGTACATGCTGGCGTCCCGCGAGAACAACGCCCTGCTGTAGTCGTCGAAACAGACGTCACCCTCGACGTCACGCCGCAGCAGGCGCTCAAGCTCGGAGCCGGTCACTGCTCCGCCAACCGTTCGAGCGCGGCGGCCATCCCGTCGCCGGCGACCGGTACGCCGCTGCCTCGGAGGCTCAGCTGGACCCCGGCGAGCGTTCCCGCGAGCATCAGGTCGTTGAAGTGGCCGAGGTGGCCGATCCTGAAGACGCGACCGGCGAGCCTGCCCAGGCCGGCGCCGAGCGACATGTCGTAGCGCTCGAGCGCCACTCGTCGTACCGCGTCCGCGTCGTGCTCGGGCGGGACGACGAGCGCGGTGAGCGAGCCGGAGTGCTCCCGTTCGTCCGCGCACAGCACCTCGAGCCCCCACGCGCGCGCCGCCGCACGGGTCGCCTCGGCGTGGCGGGCGTGCCGGGCGAACACGTTCGGCAGGCCCTCGTCGTGCAGCATGCCCAGGGCGACCTGGAGCCCGTACAGGAGGTTGGTCGCCGGAGTGTAGGGGAAGGAGCCGTTCGCGTTCGCCGCGACGATCGGCGCCCAGTCCCAGTACGACCTGGGCAGTCGCGCGGTGCGTGACGCGGCGAGGGCCTTGTCGCTCACCGCGTTGAAGCCGAGCCCCGGCGGCAGCATGAGTCCCTTCTGCGACCCGGAGACGGTGACGTCGACGCCCCATTCGTCGTGCCGGTAGTCGATGCACGCGAGCGAGGAGACGGTGTCGACGAGCAGCAGCGCGGGATGGCCGGCCGCGTCGATCGCGGCACGGATCTCCGGGATCCGACTGGTGACCCCCGTCGAGGTCTCGTTGTGCACCACGCAGACGGCCTTGACCCGGTGCCCGTCGTCGTCCGCGAGCCGCTGCTCCACCACCGCCGGGTCGACGCCGTGCCTCCAGTCGCCGGGAACGAGGTCGACGTCGAGTCCCAGCGTCCCGGCCATGGCCTGCCACAGCGTCGCGAAGTGACCGGTCTCGAAGCAGAGCACGCGGTCGCCCGGGCTGAGCGTGTTGACCAGCGCGGCCTCCCAGGCGCCCGTGCCCGAGCTCGGGTAGACGACGACGGGACCATCGGTGCCGAAGACCGGGGCGAGCCGGTCGAGCACGTCGAGGGTCAAGCGGGCGAAGTCCGGGCCCCGATGGTCGATGGTCGGTGCCGAGATGGCGCGCAGGACCCGGTCGGGGACGTTGGTCGGGCCGGGGATCTGCAGGAAGTGGCGGCCGGTCGATCGGGTCATGTGCGGTCCTCTCGCGCGGCTGAACGTGGGGATACGGCGTACTTCCCCCTGATTTCGGTACGTCGGAGCGTGCATGGGTCTTGACGGGTCCTCGCCGGAACTGGTGGTATGCACGGCATTCCCCCACCATAAGATGCAATTTGCAGGGACAGGAGACCGGTCCCATGGCGCTCGAGCTCATTGCGATCCTGGTCCTGGTGGCGATCTTCGTGGCCGCGACGACGCTCGGTGCCCACATGGGGGTGCTGGCGATCGCCGCGACGTTCATCGTGGGCGTGTTCGTGGCACACGAGTCCGTGGACGACCTCGCCGCCGGCTTCCCCGGCGACCTGTTCATCATCCTGGCCGGGGTCACGTTCCTCTTCGGCATCGCGAGGAACAACGGCACCATCGACTGGGTCGTCCACGCCGCGGTCGCGTCGGTGCGCGGTCACCTCGCGTACATCCCGTGGATCATGTTCCTGATCACCGCGGTGATCACCGCGGCCGGCGCCGTCGTGCCGGGAGCGGTGGCGATCATCGCTCCGCTCGCCATCGGCTTCGCGGTTCGCTACCGCATCAACCCGGTGCTGATGGGCCTGATGGTCATCAACGGCGCCACTGCCGGCGGTTTCTCGCCGATCTCCATCTTCGGCTCCATCACCAACGGCGTCGTCCAGCGCAACGATCTCGACGGCAGCCCGCTCTTCCTCTTCGCCGCGTCGTTCGTCTTCAACGTCGTCCTCGGCGTCATCACGTTCTTCCTCTTCGGCGGGCGCAGGCTCATCGGCCTGCGTGACACCGGGGACGCCGTGGTGGACCGCGCGGGCAACCCGGTCAGCCTCGGGAAGGACGGCGACCAGGACGAGCCGCACCCCGCCTCGCGTCGTGGTTCCGGTACCTCCACCGGCACGACGGCCGGTGCGCAGACGGGGACCACGATGGCATCCGAGGCCGACGACACGTCGTCGGACGAGGAGCCGACTCCGTCGTTGAACGTCCACCGCGTACTGACGCTGGTCGGCATCGTGTTCGTCGCGTTCGGTGCGCTGTTCTTCGAGCTGGATCCCGGGTTCACCGCGTTCGCGGTCGCCGCGGTGCTCTCACTCGTCGACCCGAAGGGCACCAAGGGCGCGGTGAACCACGTCGCCTGGCCCACGGTCCTGCTGGTCTGCGGCATCGTCACGTACGTCAGCATGCTGGAGAACATGGGCACCATCGACTGGCTGGGCGACCAGGTGGCGCTCATCGGGGTGGCGCTCGTCGCGGCCGTGCTGATCTGCTACATCGGTGGCGTGGTGTCGGCGTTCGCGTCCACCACCGGCATCCTGGGCGCGCTGATCCCGCTCGCGGTGCCGTTCCTCCAGGGCGGCGAGGTCGGGGCGATCGGCCTGATCACCGCACTCGCGATCTCGTCGTCGGTCGTCGACTCCAGCCCCTTCTCCACCAGCGGCTCGCTCGTGGTGGCCAACGCCCCGGCGGACCAGCGCGACTTCGTCTTCCGCCGCCTCATGCAGTGGGGCTTCTCGATGGTCGCGCTGGCGCCGCTGGTCACCTGGCTCCTTCTCGTCGTGCCCGGCTGGCTGTGACCGGACGCCAGGCCAGCACGTGAGGGGACCCCTCACCGTGCCGTGACCCGGTCGGGGTGCCCCTCACCGTGCCGTGACCCGGTCGGGGTGCCCCTCACCGTGCCGTGACCCGGTCGGGGTGCCCCTCACCGTGCCGTGACCCGGTCGGGGTGCCCC
>WHST01000192.1 GCA_009379955.1 Streptosporangiales bacterium
GTCCTTCCCATGGCCCATGCGCCATGGGAAGGACGTACTCACCATGGGAAGCCGGCGCACCGGCCACGACTAGGGACCCAGCGGGGGGTGGTGGTCACCTTTCACCCGTAGGGGATGGCCCGCCAGGGTCCTCCAGTGGTTGACGTGATCAACGGGGACTTCACCTCATGCCGGGACGAGGTGAAGTCCACGTGGGTGAGGTGAAGCACTGACCCGGGCTTCGGGTCACGTGTCGCCGGGCCAGCGGGCGCGGCGCATGTCGACGCGCTCACCGCGCATGGGGGTGTCGTCCTCGCGCAGCAGCGCGACGGCGCGGCCGTCCTCGGGCACCGCCGGGGTGCCGTCGGCGTGTACGACGCGCCACCACGGCACGCCGCCGCCGTACGTCGCCATCACCCGGCCGACCTGGCGGGGGCCGCCGCGGCCGAGGTACTCGGCGATGTCGCCGTACGCCATCACGTGGCCGGGCGGGATGCGCTCCACCACGTCGAGGACGGCGTCAGAGAAGTCGTCCACGGCGGCTCGATCGGTCAGTAGGTCGGCAACGAGGTGTCGACCTGCTTGGCCCAGGCGAGGACGCCGCCCTGCACGTGCGTGGCGTCCTTGAAGCCGGCCTGCTTCAGGGCCGCGAGCGCCTCGGCGGAGCGTCCGCCCGACTTGCAGTGCAGCACCACCGGCTTGTCCTGCGGGAGCTCGGACAGGGCCTCGCCGGAGAGGATCCGGTCCTTCGGGATGAGCACGGAGTGCGGGATCTTGACGATCTCGTACTCGTGCGGCTCGCGGACGTCGACCAGCAGGAAGTCGTCGCCCCGGTCGAACTTCTCCTTGAGCTCCCTGGCAGTGATGGTGGAGTCGACGACCGCGTCCTGAGCCTCGTCGGAGACGACGCCGCAGAACGCCTCGTAGTCGATGAGCTCCTTGATCGGCTCACCCTCGGGGTCCTTGCGGACCTTGACGGTGTTCCAGGTCATCGCCAGCGCGTCGAAGATCATCAGCCGGCCGACGAGCGGGTCGCCGATGCCGGTGACGAGCTTGATCGCCTCGGTGACCATGACCGACCCGATCGCGGCGCACAGGACGCCCAGCACGCCCCCCTCGGCGCACGACGGCACCATGCCCGGCGGCGGGGCCTCCGGGTAGAGGTCACGGTAGTTGGGTCCGTGCTCGTCCCAGAACACGCTGACCTGGCCGTCGAAGCGGAAGATCGAGCCCCAGACGTACGGCTTGCCGAGGATCACGCAGGCGTCGTTGACGAGGTAGCGGGTGGCGAAGTTGTCGGTGCCGTCGAGGATGAGGTCGTACGGCTCGAAGATCTCCAGCGCGTTGGACGACTCGAGCCGCGTCTCGTGCACGCGGAACTCGACGTACGGGTTGATCTCGGCGACGCTCTCGCGCGCGGACTGGGCCTTGGGCTTGCCGATGTCGGACTGGCCGTGGATGACCTGGCGCTGCAGGTTGGACTCGTCGACGACGTCGAAGTCGACGACGCCGAGGGTGCCGACGCCGGCCGCGGCGAGGTACAGCAGGGCCGGCGAGCCGAGCCCGCCGCCGCCGACCACCAGCACCTTGGCGTTCTTCAGCCGCTTCTGCCCGTCCATCCCCACCTCGGGGATGATCAGGTGCCGCGAGTAACGGCGTACTTCGGTGACGGTGAGTTCGGGAGCGGGATCGACAAGTGGTGGCAGCGACACGTTCTCTCTCCGATGGTGCGGCTCGGCGGTGCGGGGTCAGGCGTCTGCAGACGTCGTCTCCTGAGGCAACCCTCTCAGGCGCGCCGCCATTCCCGGACGCCCGTCAGGCGGTCTTGCGGGTCGAACGCTTCGACGCCGTCTTCTTCGCGGCCTTCTTCTTCGCGGCGCCGGTGTCCTCGTCGTCCGCCTTGTCGCCGGCCCGCTCGCTCTTGGCCGCCTCGACGCTCGCCCGCAACGCCGACATCAGGTCGACGACCTGGCCGGTCTCCTCCGGCTCCTCCGGCTGCACGACCTCGCGACCCTCGACCTTGGCCTCGATGACCGACTGCAGGGCCTCGCGGTACTCGTCGGAGTACTCGTCGGGCTCGAACTCGCCGCTCATCTGCTCGATCAGCGAGGTGGCCATCGCCAGCTCCTGCGACCGCACCTCGATGTCCTCGTCGAGGAAGCCGAAGTCGGGCGTGCGGATCTCGTCGGGCCACAGCATCGTCTCGAGCACGAACACGCCGTCGCGCACCCGCAGGGTGGCCAGCTGCTCACGCTGCCGGAGCGCGATCTTGACCACGGCGACCTGCCCGGACTGCTCGAGCGCGCTGCGCAGCAGGACGTACGGCTTGGCGCCCTGCCCGTCCGGCTCGAGGTAGTAGGTCTTCGCGAAGTAGATCGGGTCGACCTCCTCCAGCGGGACGAACTTCAGCACGTCGACCGAGCGGCTGGACGAGATCGGCAGGTCGGCGAAGTCCTCGTCGGTGAGCACGACGACCTCACCCGACGGCAGCTCGTAGCCCTTCGCGATGTCGGAGTACGCGACCTCTTCGCCGCACACCGTGCACACGCGCCGGTACTTGACGCGGCCGGCGTCCTCGCGGTGCACCTGATGGAACGACACCCCGCGCTCCTCGGTCGCGCTGTAGAGCTTGACCGGGATCGACACCAGTCCGAAAGAGATCGCACCCTTCCAGATACTCCGCATTGCCACTCCCTCCGCCGTGATGGTCCAAGCATGCCCGACCGCGTACGGATTGTCCGCCCGGCCGACCAGCAGTCGCCGTACGGACCCGGAGAGGCGGCAAAACTCATCGCC
Organism: Streptosporangiales bacterium; assembly: GCA_009379955.1. Classification (NCBI taxonomy): domain Bacteria; kingdom Bacillati; phylum Actinomycetota; class Actinomycetes; order Streptosporangiales; species Streptosporangiales bacterium. The sequence goes on from WHST01000192.1 coordinate 2,776, forward strand.
GGCCCGTGGCGCCGGCAGCAGCGACTGCCCGGCCGTTCAGGAATTCGACGTGGGCCACGATGTCCGCATGACACGTGGAAACGAGACTGTGGTCGGCCTGCTCCACCCCGGCGAGATGGGCGCGGCGGTCGGCGCCCTGCTGACGGGGCGCGGGATCGAGGTCCTGTGGGCGTCCGAGGGGCGCGGCGCGCAGACGAGGGAGCGTGCGGACGCCGCGGGCCTGCGCGACGCCGGCGGCGTGACCGCGCTGCTCGAACGCAGCTCCACTGTGCTCTCGATCTGCCCACCCCACGCTGCGGTCGACGTCGCGGCCTCGGCCGCAGGCTTCGGTGGCGTCTACGTCGACGCCAACGCGGTCGCGCCCGAGACCGCGCGCGAGATCCCCCCGCTGCTCGCCCCCGCCGCGACGGTCGTCGACGGTGGGATCGTGGGCGGCCCACCGACCAGGCGGGGGACGACGCGCCTGTACCTCTCCGGTCCGGCTGCCGAGGGCGTGCACGACCTGTTCACCGGCACGGCGCTCGAGGTCCGGATCGTCGGCGCGAAGCTCGGCGCCGCCTCGGCCGTGAAGGCGTCCTATGCGGCGTGGACGAAGGGCAGCGCCGCGCTCCTGCTTGCCACGTGGGCGCTGGCGAGGAGCGAAGGTGTCGAGCAGGCGCTCGCGGACGAGTGGGAGCTGTCCCAGCCGGCCCTCACCGACCGACTCGCATCCGCGGAACGGTCGGCGGCCACGAAAGGGTGGCGCTGGATCGGCGAGATGGAGGAGATCGCCTCGGCCATGCGCGCCGCTGGGCTGCCGGACGGGTTCCACCGCGCCGCGGCGGATGTCTACCGGAACCCGCCTACAGAGCGACGATGAGTTCCTGTCCGCGGCCGGGTCTACCGTCAGCCTCCTAGTACGGTGTGGGCGTGCTGCCGGCCTACGTCCCGCCGATGCTCGCCGTCACCGGTGACCTGCCGGGCGACGACGGGTGGGCGTTCGAACCCAAATGGGACGGCGTCCGCGTCGTCGCCTGCCTCGGTGACGGCGAGCTGCGGCTGTGGAGCCGACTCGGCAACCTCGTCACGTCCACCTATCCCGAGCTCGCGGTGCTCACGCGGCTGCTGCGCACCAGCGCCGTGCTCGACGGCGAGGTCGTGGCGTTCGACGAGAAGGGGCGGCCCGACTTCGGACTGCTGCAGCACCGCATGCACCTCAGCAGGCCGGCCGACGTCCGCGCCGCCCGGCAGGACGTCGCGGTCACGTACGTGCCCTTCGACCTGCTCCACCTGGACGGACACGACACGGTGTCGCTGAGGTTCGAGGACCGCCGCGAGCTGCTCGCCGGACTGGAGCTGGCGGACGCCGCCGGCGTGCACGTCCCCGAGTACACCGTGGGCGGCGGCGAGGAGCTGTTCGCCGCGACGGCGCGGCTCGGCCTGGAGGGGGTCATCGCAAAGCGGCTCGGTTCCACGTACCGGCCGGGGAAGCGGGCCGACATCTGGCGCAAGGTCAAGCACGTGTACGGCCGCGACGTCCTCGTCGCCGGCTGGCTGCCGGGCGAGGGTCGGCGCGAGGGCACCATCGGCGCGCTCGTCCTCGCGCTCCCCGACGGCGAGGGCGGGCTCCGCCACGTCGGCCAGGTCGGCACCGGGTTCACCGACCGCATGCTCGACGACCTGCACGCCCTGTTCACCCCCGACTCGACGGCCGCGAACCCGCTGACCGGCCGGTTCGAGCCGCCGCAGAGCGAGCGCCACGTCCGCTGGATCGACCCCGTCCGGGTGGCCGAGGTCGGCTTCAACTCCTGGACACGGGACGGCCGGCTGCGTGCCGCGGTCTGGCGCGGCCTGCGTCCGGACCTCGACCCGACCGCTGTGAAGCCCGAGGAGGCATGAGTAGCGTGCTCGTGGACGTGGAGGGCCAGACACTCAAGCTGTCCAACCTGGAGAAGGTGCTGTACCCGGAGACGGGGTTCACCAAGGCCGAGGTCATCGACTACTACACCAGGATCGCGCCGGTACTGCTGCCCCACCTCGCCGACCGCGCGCTGACGCGCAAGCGGTTCCCCGACGGCGTCGAGTCCGAGCCGTTCTTCGAGAAGAACGCGCCGTCGCACACGCCCGACTGGGTGCGGACGGAGGTGCTGCCGACGCCGGGGAGCACGATGGGCCGCGAGACGCTGCGGTTCGTCGTCGTCGAGGACCTCGCGACGGTCGTCTGGCTCGCGAACCTCGCCGCGCTCGAGCTGCACCTACCCCAGTGGCGCGTCGACGCGGGCGGCGACGTGCACGACCCCGACCTCGTCGTGTTCGACCTCGACCCCGGACCGCCCGCCGACATCGTCGCCTGCAGCCGCGTCGCGGTGCTGCTGCGAGACGCGCTCGCGGAGGACGGCCTCGAGGCGTACGCGAAGACGAGCGGCCGCAAGGGCATGCAGCTCTACGTGCCGATCGCCGAGACGCCGGCCGAACGCACCTCCGCGTACGCGAAGGGCCTGGCGGAGCGGCTCGAGAAGGCGAACCCGAAGCTCGTGGTCTCGAGGATGACGAAGAACCTCCGCAAGGACAAGGTCTTCATCGACTGGAGCCAGAACAACGCGTTCAAGACGACCATCGCCCCGTACTCGCTGCGCGCCGCCCCCACCCCGACGGTTTCGACCCCGGTCGAGTGGGCAGAGGTGGAGGCCTGCACGCACGTCCGCGACCTGCGGTTCGAGGCCGAGGACGTCCTGACACGCGTCGCCGAGGGGGGTAACCTGCTCGCTCCGCTGATCGACGGCCCGCACCACGAACTGCCTGCGTAGGAGGTGCACATGTCCGAGCTCGATCCCCGCACCAGGACCGACGACGAGACCGGTGGGCTCTTCGACACCGACCAGTCCGCCCGGGTGGACGCCGAGGTGACCGACGCGGACGCGGCGGAGGAGCGCCGGTCCCCCGACGACGACCTGCGCACCGGCCATCGCGGCCCCGTTCCGGACGACGTCGACCCCGCCGACGCGGCCGACCAGTACCGGGAGATCGGCGACGACGAGGACGACTACAGGTAGGTTTGGGGCGAACGCGCACCCGTACAGGGGGCGCCCCAACGGCGGAGGCACAGTGACCGCGCCACAGCAGGCACGCGCGCGCGGTGCCCGCATGCCACGTTCGGCGCGGCGCAAGCAGCTGCTCCACGCCGCCCGCGAGACCTTCGTGGCCCAGGGCTACCACGCGGCCGCGATGGACGGCATCGCCGAGCGTGCCGGCGTCAGCAAGCCCGTCCTCTACCAGCACTTCCCCGGCAAGTTCGACCTGTACCTCGCCCTCATCGACGAGCACACGGCCGAGCTCGTCGAGCGGGTCCGCAGCGCGCTACGGTCGACCACCGACAACAAGCTGCGGGTCGCGGCCACCTTCGGCGCCTTCTTCGACTTCGTCGAGCACGAGGGCGAGGCCTTCCGGCTAGTGTTCGAGTCCGACCTGCGCAGCAAGCCCGAGGTGCGCGAGCGCCTCGACGCCGCCCTGTCGACCTGCACCGACCTCGTCGGCCAGGTCATCGCCGAAGACACCGACCTGCCGCCCGACGGCGCCCGACTGCTCGCCCGCGGTCTCGTCGGCACCGCCGAGGTGAGCGCGCGACACTGGCTGTCCGTCCGCGACGAGATGACCAAGGCCGACGCCGTCGACCTGCTCGCCCGACTGGCCTGGCGCGGCATCAGCGGCTGGCCCCGCACGACGTAGGGTGTGTCTCCTGAGGTGGCGTCGCCACACCGGACTGCTACGAGGGAGAGCCAGTGGAGGTCAAGATCGGCGTTCAGCACGCCGCCCGTGAGCTCGTCGTCGAGTACGGCGGCACCGCGGAGGACGTGCAGACCGCTGTGGTCAACGCCCTGTCGAGCGCGAGCGAGGTGCTCGTCCTGGAGGACACCCGTGGGCGGAAGGTCCTGATCCCGGGCGACCGTCTCGCGTACGTCGACATCGGCGAGCAGTCCGAGCGCCACGTCGGATTCGGCAGCGTCTAACCGCCCTTCTCTCCGCCGTCACGAGCTACGCTCGTCTCCTGGGGGACCTGCCAGACAACGGAGGGCAGGATCGTGGAGATCAGCGGCATCATCAGTGCGGTCGTCATCGGGATCGTGCTCGGATTCGGCGGCAAGTTGCTCGCGCCAGGCCGGCAGAAGATCAAGTGGTGGCTCACCATCCTCGTCGGCATCGCCGCGGCGCTCGTCGGCACGTTCCTCGCGGGCGTGCTCGGCGTGGCCAGCACGCCGCGGATCGACTGGATCGAGCTCATCATCCAGTTCGTGCTCGCGGCGATCGGCGTCTCGCTGGTGGCGGGCGCGGCGGGACGCAAGCGCTAGGCGTACCCGCCACCGGTCGGGCGCGTCGGCAGGGATGACTGACCGCGCAGTCAGGGCGGCCGGTTGTGCACTCTGTTCAACCTCGGCTTCTGCGCCGGGTCGAGCCACCTGGGTGGCACGGTGTGCGCGCGGCCGTTGATCATGGTCAGGTCGACGGTGCCGTCATGGATGGCGGTGTGATGGACGGTGCAGACCAGGGCCATGTTGTCGATGTCGGTGGTGCCGCCTCGGGACCACCAGGTGACGTGGTGGGCCTGGGTGTACTGCGGTGGCGCGTCACACCCGGCCACCACACACCCGTGATCCCTGGCGATGAGCGCCCGGCGTAGTGCGGGCGGTGCGA
>WHST01000193.1 GCA_009379955.1 Streptosporangiales bacterium
GGGGTATTCACCCGAGTCGCCCAACGCCTGCTGGCCATGGCCGCCGGGATCTGGCACAACTGGACCACCGGCGTCACCAGCAAACGATCACTCACCGCCTACGACCACTGACCAGCAGCTTCACGGAATCATTCATCTAGCCGGCGCGGTCGTACGCCGACCGCAGCCAACCGACGAGCTCGTCGTCGACATCGTGGACGTCCCCGACGTCCACGTGGTGGGTGCACATGCCGGTGGCGGCCGACAGCCGGGGAGTCGGCGGTTCGTCACGCAGGTTGAGGCCCAGCCTGATCCGTCCGGCGGACGGGGCGTTGACGAAGGCGAACTGCTTCTTCCTGCGCAGGCTCACACCCGTCTTCTTGACCGCCACGCCGACGTCGCCGCCAAGCGCCGACGCGACGAGCACGAGTTCGTCGTGGACGGGCCGCAGCGCCGCCTTGGCGCCGCGGAACTGCGCGTCGAGCAGGTCGGCGTCCGCCGACGGCCCGCCCGCCCCGTTCGCCACGGCCTCGCGCGCGAGAGCGTTCGCGTTCCCGTGCGTGAGCCCGTGCTCACTCTTGAGGAACGCCACGATCCGGCCGTGCCTGACGTTGCCCGACGCCGCGATCAGCTCGGTCCACTCGCCGACCGTGCGGCCGGTCGCCTGCTCGATGTTGCGCAACTGGCTGGCCAGCGTGTCCTTCGGATCTGCCATGACGTCACCCTGCCGGCCGGACGCGCACCCTGTCTTGGATGGATTTCACCTCTCCGGGACGAACCCGGGCTCGGCCTGATCCGGGGTGAAGCCACCGCGCTGGGCCGCCACGTACTGCGACGGGGTCACCCCGGTGTGGCGCTTGAAGTCGCGGATGAGGTGACTCTGGTCGAACCAGCCCAGCCCCGCAGCCAGCGACGTCCAGTCGACCGGCGCGTAGACGTCGAGGCTCGACAGCAGCACCCGCAGCCGGAGGATCCGCGACAGGGCGCGCGGGCTGAGCCCCACGACCGCGGTGAACTCACGGTCGAGGAAGCCGTGGGACACCCCGAGATGCGCGGCGAGGTCGCCGATCGACCGGCACGGGTCGTCCTCGAGCGCACGGACGGCGGCCGCGATGCGGGTGATCCCGTGACGCCCGGGACCGAGTCCCTCGACCAGGGTGGCGCAGACGGCGTCGATCGACGCTTCGGCGTCCGCGAGGCCGAGCAACGTGCGCCGCAGCGCGACGGCGCGCGGCCAGGCGAGGTCGAGGTCGACCACCCGTCCGCGAAGCGGCGCCGGGTCGACGCCGAACACGGCATGGCACCCCACCGCGGTCGTCACCACGCCGGCGCAGTGGGTCTCCCCCGTCGGCTCGTTGACCACCGGCCGGTCGTGAGGACCGAGCAGGAGGCCCCGGTCGGCGACGTACGGTATCCCGCGACCGTCGTCGGGTATCTCTCGGATCGGCGCGCCGAGCACGACGACGGCGACGGTGGACCCGGTGGGCGCGATGCGTTCACGCGGGTAGTCGATGCGCCCGCGCGCGTACCAGACCGACTCGACGTAGCGACGCAACTGCGCCGGCGGCCGCCTGGAGACGTATGCGAACTCCATGCCGACCTCCCGTGTCCCGGTTACCCGTCCGTCATCAGGTCGGTGCCCCGATCACCCTGGTCGACTCGTCGCCGGTCTCCTCCAGGTCGGTCAACGACGACGCGAACTGCGCCTCGTACAGCGCGGCGTACGCACCGTGGCGTTCGAGCAGCTCGGCGTGCGTGCCCTGCTCGACGATCCGGCCGGCCTCCATCACGAGGATCAGGTCGGCGTCCCTGATCGTCGACAGGCGGTGGGCGATGACGAAGCTCGTACGGTCCGTGCGCAGCGCAGCCATCGCGTGCTGGACGAGCAGCTCGGTGCGGGTGTCGACAGACGACGTCGCCTCGTCGAGGATCAGCAGCGCCGGGTCGGCGAGGAACGCGCGCGCGATCGTCAGCAGCTGCTTCTCCCCGGCGCTGACGTTGCTGCCCTCCTCGTCGATCACGGTGTCGTAGCCGTCCGGCAGCGAGTGCACGAACCTGTCGACGTACGTCGCCTCGGCGGCGCGCAGCAGCTCCTCCTCGGTCGCGTCGGGCCGGCCGTACGCGATGTTGTCGCGGATGGTGCCGCCGAACAGCCAGGTGTCCTGCAGCACCATGCCGATCTTCGACCGGAGGTCGGCCCTGGTCAGCTGCGCCGTGTCGACGCCGTCGAGCGTGATGCGGCCGGCGTCGAGCTCGTAGAACCGCATGACCAGGTTGACCAGCGTGGTCTTGCCCGCGCCGGTCGGACCGACGATCGCGACCGTCTGGCCGGGTGACGCGATGAGCGACAGGTCCTCGATGAGCGGTCGGTCGGCGTCGTACCGGAACGACACGTGTTCGAACTCGACGCACCCGCGCGGCGCGCTGACCGGCCGCGCGTCGACGGGGTCTGGCACCTGCTCGTCCTCGTCGAGCAGCTCGAACACCCGCTCCGCGGACGCCACCCCGGACTGCAGCAGGTTGGCCATGGACGCCACCTGGGTGAGCGGCTGGGTGAACTGCCTGGAGTACTGGATGAACGCCTGCACGTCGCCGAGCGACATCGTGCCCGACGCGACGCGGAGACCGCCGACGACGGCGATCGCGACGTACGTGAGGTTTCCGATGAACATCATCGACGGCATGATGATGCCGGAGATGAACTGGGCGCCGAACGAGGCGCGGAAGAGCTCCTCGTTCTTCTGCCTGAACGTCTCCTCGATCTCGCGCTGCCGGCCGAAGACCTTGACCAGTGCGTGGCCGGTGTACGCCTCCTCGATCTGGCCGTTCAGCTCGCCGGTGTGCCGCCACTGCGCGACGAATTTCTTCTGCGACCGCTTGGCGATCTGGGCGGTGAGCAGCACCGACAACGGGACGGCGACGAGCGCGATCAGCGCGAGTATCGGCGAGATGACGACCATCATCACCAGGACGCCGACGACCGTGAGCAGCGAGATGACCAGCTGGCTCATCGTCTGCTGCAGGCTCTGGCTGACGTTGTCGATATCGTTGGTCACCCGGCTGAGCACCTCGCCACGGGGCTGCCTGTCGAAGTACGCGAGCGGCAACCGGTGCAGCTTGTCCTCCACGTCGGAGCGCAGCGTGAAGATGGTGCGCTGGACGACGCCGTTGAGGACGTACCCCTGCAGCCAGCTCAGCACCGAGGCGAAGACGTACAGCGCGAGCACACCGAGCAGCACCATGCCGAGAGCGTGGAAGTCGATGCCCTGGCCAGGCACGACGTCCATGCCGGAGAGCAGGTCGGCGATCTCGTCGTCACCGCGTGCCCGCGCCGCGGCGATCACCTGTGCCTTGGTGAGACCGGCCGGCAGGTTCTTGCCGAAGACGCCGCTGAAGATGAGGTCGGTGGCGTGGCCGAGGATCTTCGGCCCGATGACCGACAGCGCGACACTCGCGACGGCGAGCACGAGGACGGCGATCACCGCGATCCGCTCCGGCGCCATCCGGCCGATCAGCCGGCGGGCGGACGGGCCGAAGTTCATCGCCTTCTCTGCCGGCATGCCCTGGCCACCCCAGGGTCCGCCGCCGGTGCGCTGCGTCGGGCCGAACTTCGGCCTGGCCGGCGCCTTGGCGGCGGACGCGCCGTCGGCCGCGGGCGTCTCGGAGCGCGGGGCGGTCATGCCACTTCCCTCTCGGTGAGCTGCGAGGAGACGATCTCCTCGTACGTCGGGCAGGTCTCCAGCAGCTCGGCGTGGGTGCCGATCCCGACGATCACGCCGTCGTCGAGCACGATGATCTGGTCGGCGTCGACGACCGTGGACACCCGTTGCGCCACGATGAGGACGGTCGACGTACGCGTCAGCGGCCGCAGGGCCGCGCGGAGCCGCGCGTCCGTCGAGAGGTCGAGTGCGGAGAACGAGTCGTCGAACAGGTAGATCTCGGGTTTGCGGACCAGGGCCCTGGCGATCGCGAGCCGCTGCCGCTGACCCCCCGACACGGTGGTGCCGCCCTGGGCGATCGGTGCCTCGAGGCCGCCCGTCATCGCCTCGACGAAGTCTCTCGCCTGGGCGACCTCGAGCGCCTCCCACAGCTGCTCGTCGGTGGCGTCCGGGTTGCCGTAGCGCAGGTTGGAGGCCACCGTGCCGGTGAACAGGTACGGCCGCTGCGGGACGAGGCCGATCCTGCTCCACAGCAGGTCGGGCTCAAGCTCGCGCACGTCGACGCCGTCGACGGTCACGCTGCCCCGCGTGGCGTCGAACAGTCGCGGGATGAGGGAGACGAGCGTCGTCTTCCCCGCGCCGGTGCTCCCGACGATCGCGGTGGTCTGCCCGGGTCTCGCGCGGAACGAGATGTCGCGCAGCACCGGCTCGTCCGCGCCCGGGTAGTGGAACTCGACGCCGTCGAGCACCAGCTCCACGCGCAGCGATATCTCGGTGACCGGCGAGGCGGGCGGCTTCACCGACGAGTCGGTGTCGAGCACTTCCATGATCCGTTCGGCCGACACCGCCGCCCGCGGCACCATGACCGCCATGAAGGTCGCCATCATCACCGACATCAGGATCTGCATCAGGTAGTTGAGGAACGCCATCAGCGAGCCGATCTCGACCTGACCGGCGTCGACCCGGTGGCCGCCGAACCACAGCACCGCCACGCTCGACGCGTTGAGGACGAGCATCACGGTCGGGAACATCAGCGCCATCAGCCGACCGGCGCGCAGGGCCGTGCCGGTGAGCTCGTCGTTGGCGACGGCGAACCGGTCGCGCTCGAACGGCTCCCGCACGAACGCGCGGACCACCCTGATGCCGGTGATCTGCTCGCGCAGGATGCGGTTGACGGCGTCGATCTTCACCTGCATGGCCCGGAACTGCGGCACCATGCGCACCACGATCTGCGAGATCGCGATCAGCAGGACGGGCACGCAGACCAGGAGGAGCCAGGAGAGCCCGATGTCCTCCTGCAGCGCCATCACGACACCGCCGACGCACATGATCGGCGCCATCACCATCAGGGTGGCGCTCACCATCACGAGCATCTGCACCTGCTGGACGTCGTTCGTCGATCGCGTGATCAGCGACGGTGCACCGAAGTGGTTCACCTCGCGGTCGGAGAACTCGCCGACTCGGTGGAACACCGCCGACCTGACGTCACGGCCGAAGCCCATCGCGGTGCGCGCACCGAAGTAGACCGCGCCGATGGAGCAGACGATCTGCGCCAGCGAGACCCCGAGCATGTACGCGCCGATGGTGAGGATGTAGTTCGTGTCGCCGCGGGCGACGCCGTTGTCGATGATGTCGGCGTTGAGGCTCGGCAGGTACAGCGAGGCGATGGTCCCGAGCAGTTGCAGCAGGACCACGATGAGCAGAGCTCCGCGGTAGGGCTGCAGCTTCGCGCGGAGCAGACGGATCAGCACGAACGGCTCCTGTCCGATGACGGGTGTGACGGTCTCGTCTCGTCGCGGTCGACGAGACCGTAGAGGAAGACGTCGACGATCTCCTCCAGCGGGAGGGCCGACGCGTGCATCGCTTCGTCTCCGAACGGGCGGGACGCCATGATGACCATGGCGCCGAGCACGCGAGCGGCGTGGTTCGATCCGACCACGAGACGGTGCGCGTCGGGTTCGAAGACCTCGGCCACCGCCGCGGTCAGCACGTCCCATGCCTCGAACCTCGACATCGGCGGATGGCTCTGCACGACGTCGCCCGGCTGGCTCGCGCGGAGGGCGGCGAAGAGCTGCCAGGTGCTCTCCATGCCGCTGCGCAGCAGCTCGACCATCGTCGTGACGCGCTCCTCGAGCGGCGCGGCGCGGTCGATCTCCTGCAGCGCCCGCACGCCGCTACGCGGGTCGAAGGCGCTGACGACCACGGCCTCGATGAGTGAGCGCTTGTCCGGGAACGCCCGGAAGAGGGTGCCCTCGGCGACACCCGCGGCCTCGGCGATCTGCCTGGTGCTGACCGCGTACCCGTGGGCGCGGACGAGCGGCAGTGTCGCCTCGATGATCGCCGCGCGCCGCGCGTCAGGAGGCAGCGGCGCCGCCCGTCCCGTCCTGGATGGCATGGTTCGAGACTAATTGAGTGAGTACTCACTCACAAATGGATTTATCGTTTACCGACCCATGACCCGCCCGTGCGCGGGAGCCGGCCGCGCCCACCTCTCCGGAGTGAGTGACGCGCCCGACGCGTCGGCCACACTCACTCACGGGAGCCCGATCGACTACGGTGCGGCGATGGGCGATGGAGACGTGACAATCACCCTGTCCGCCGACCAGGCACTGGTCCTGAGCAACTGGCTCGAACGGATGGAGAACTCCGCGGAGTTCTACCGGGTCGTCGACGACCGCGCGGTGTGGTCGGCGCTGTTCGCGATCAGCGCCACCCTCGACACCAACGTGGACGCGATCTTCGCCGCCGACTACACCGACCGGCTCGCAGCCGCCCGGCGCCGACTCGGCGACGAGCTCGGCGAGATGGACCTCTCCTCCCCCTGACGCCTGCCGCTGCCCGTGGCCGGTCAGGCGTCGAACGCGCAGAACTCGTTGCCCTCGGGGTCGGCCAGCACGTGCCACGCGATCCCGTCGTCGCCCTTCCACCGCAGGACGGTCGCGCCCATGTCGACCATGCGGTCGAGGTCGCTGACGGCGACGTCCCAGTGGATGCGGTTCTTCGCCGTCTTGGGTTCCGGCACCGGGCAGAAGTCCATCGTGAGGATCGGCATGTCGGGCACGTTCTCGATCGTCGAGTGGCCACGCTCGTTGTCGATGACCATGGCGCCGTAGACCTCGCCCCACCAGCGCGCCTGAGCCCTCGGGTCGACGCAGTCGACGACGAGGCCGTGCAACCGGTTTGCCGGTAGCTCGTTGCGCAGGAACGCGCAGTACTCGCCGTCCTCCAGATCGGTCATGACCGTCCACGTGCGGTCGTCACCCTCGGGCACATCGACCTGTGATCCCAGGGCCTGCAGACCCGCGAGGCTGACCGCGTACATGTCGAGGTGGACGCGGTGCTTCACCGTCTTCGGCTCGTCGACCTTGTTGACCCAGACCCTGCACTGCGGCTCGGGTCCGTAGAGGCCACCCTCGCCCCAGTCGGCGGGCTCCCACCGGAGGTCGAGGATGTCGGCCCAGAACGGACCGAGCCGCATCGGGTCCACGGCGTCGAGGCAGACCTTCTTGAAGCGCGCGATGGCCATGACGTGCACCCTACGGCCGCCTGCTGTCACCTCAACGGCGGCTAGGAGCGTGGGTCCGTATTGGCGAATCCGCCGCGCCGCGGCGCTGATGGGGCTGCTGGGCGGTTAGCGTGGCGGGCCGTGTGCCGGCATGAGTGAGGTGGTCGTGCTCGTCGTTGATGCTCAGCGATCAGCGATCA
>WHST01000194.1 GCA_009379955.1 Streptosporangiales bacterium
AGGTATCCACCTGACCGACGTGCCGGTGCTGAACTATGAGCGGCACCTCTTCTACGAGCGAGAGGTGCGCTCCGTCACGTCCAACACCCGCGAGGACGGGAGGGCGTTCCTGCGCTTCGCCGGAGAGCACAGGCTGGAGGTGACGACGGTGCCCTACCGGCTCGACAGAGCCGACCGCGCACTGGCCGACCTCGCCGCCGACGCCGTCACCGGCGCCGCCGTGCTCGTGCCCTGACGTCTGGGTGTGGACCGAGGGTCCACTGTCAGTCGGCGTCCGGCTCGACCAGGAGACGGCAGCGCTGCTCCGGCAGGTCGCATCTCTCCTCCCGCGCTCGAGAGGCGTGCCGACCATGTCACCGATCTTGCGGTTTCCTGCCCTTGAAATCGCCGTCTCCGCATGCAGACATCGACGTCGGTAGCGGTTCGCTGCCGGACGTAGACGGCGACCTCGGTCAGGTCTGCCGGGCACCACGGCCTGCCGCCGCGGCCTTGGTGACGATGACTGTGCAGTCGGCGTGGTGCAGGAGTGCCTGGCTGACCGACCCGAGCAGCAGCCCGCTGATCCCGCCGTGTCCGCGCGAGCCGACGACGATCATGGTCGCGTGCTTGGAGCGGGTCGTGAGCTCCTCGGCGGCACGCGCCTGGACGAGCTCGGTCGTGGCGCGCACGTCTGGATACTCCCTTGCGACGGCGGCGACGCGGTCGTCGATCCAGGTCTCCCTCTCGTCCAGCTCCTCGGCGAGCAGTGAGCTCTCCCACCGGACCGGGTCGATGGGGCCGAGGACGGGTCGCCAGCAGTGCACGATCTGGAGGTCGAGGCCCCGGTCGTGGGCCTGCTCGAACGCGACGCGCGCCGCTTCGTCTGACTGGGGTGAGCCGTCGACGCCCACCACCACAGGCCCGGTGGGGGCCGGATCCTGCTCGGTACGGACCACGACGACCGGGCACCGTGCGTGGGCCGCGACGGCACTGCTGACCGATCCCATCAGGACTGCCGCCGCCCGTGGGGCAGTGGCGGAGCCGAGAACCACCATCACCGCTGACTCCGCCTCGGTGAGTAGAACCTGTGCGGGATTCCCGGCCACGAAGGCGTGCGAAACGCGTTCCCTGCCGATCCGGGCGAAGGCGAACGCGACGGCCTGGTCGAAACGGTCGCGCAGAGGAGTGTGAGCGCCGATGGTCGCGGGCTCGTAGTCGAACCGCTGTGACGTGAGCTCATAGACGGACACGAGGCGCACGTGGTAGCCGCGGTTGCGTGCCTCGTCGACCGCCCAGCGCAGGGCGAGTTGACTCTGCGAAGACTCGTCGATGCCGACCACGAGCGGTCGGGCGTCTGTCGTCGTCATGATCTTCGAACTCCTTACAGGCACTGTGGGTGAGGTTGAAGACCGTCCGTTCCTTTCGTCCAGTCACCCCCTACGGTTTGCGGGCGACGGGCTGGTTGCTCCCTCGAATGAACATCACGGTTAGCATGATCCCGTTCGCAATTAGCACCAGCCAGCAGACGGTCAGGCTCGCCACCTCGAACCGGTACTCCAGCTGGGCGCCGTACCACGCACCGAGCACCACCAGCAGCAGTGGCGTCAGCACGCCGCCGGCGAGGAAGGTCCACCGGACACACTTCTCCAGCCACGTCACTCGACCCACCAGCGGTGCCATGGCGAGGAACGCCAGGCTCATCACCACGTATCCGACGTCCTCCAACGCGATGAAGACACCGTGTGGGTTGTATTGCGAGATCATCGAAAGCCCGTCGACCTCCCCGGTCAGCAGACTCGGCTGCACGACGGCGAGTTGGATGCCGTAGTCGACCGTGAGGACGCCGGCCGCGATGGCGGCGAAGGCGAGCGCCACCGGAGCGGTGAACCCCGAGGTCGGTCTCCGCCGTGTCACCCCGAGTACGGCGGCCAGGGGAACGACCAGCAGAGCCAGCAGGGCCGCCGGGTACATCCAGACGAAATCGCGGGGCACGAACTCCGTCCCGCCGGTATAGGGGTACCCGAGGCAGCCGGTCCGGCAGAACGGACCGGAGTGCGGCAGTGTGGTCACGGCGATGACCAGGGACACGACGCCGATCGCGGCGGTCGACGTGGCGACCGCGACACCGGTGCGTCGGACGGCACGGGAGTCAGCCGACATCGTGACGACCTCCTTGCCCGGTGACGCTGATGTCGGTGAGCCTGGACACGACCAGGTCGGCGCCGTACTGGTGGAGCGCGGCGCCGGCCAGACCGCTGCGGTCGACGGCGACGACAAGACTGAACCCGACGTGTCGGGCTGCCGCGAGCCGTGGTCGTGCACTCACGATGACGGCGACATCGGACGGCGGTGTATCGAGGCGTCGCGCCGCGGTGCGGTAGAGGCTGGATGCAGGCGTCCAACCGGGTACCTCGCCACCATTCGTCGCAACATCGAAGAGGTCGGCGATGCCAGCGGCACGCAAGACTTCTGTCCCGACGGCATCGGCCGACACGGCCGCGAGGCGGATCCCCTGGTCGCGTAGGCACCTGAGGAACTTGACGGTCGAGGGGTACGCGACGACGCGGCCGGGACGCAGGCCCCTAATGAGGTAGCCGTCCTTGAGTCGGGCGATGAGGTGGACGGTGTGCGGCTCGGACCTTCCGGATTCGTCCGTCGAGGTAGCGATCCCGCGCGAGTTCAGGAAGCTCCGGATTCCGTCGAGGCGTGGTCGCCCCAACAAGTGCGTCAGGTAGTCGCGACGCACATCGAACGGGCGGTAGCAGTCGCCGGCTTCGTCGGCCGTTGGGCAGAGCCGCTCCGCGCGGACCCGCAGGAAGGCATCGAACACGGCCTTCCAGGCCTCGGCGTGCACCCGTGCGACATCGGTCACCACGCCGTCGACGTCGACGACGACCGCGGTGACCGTGCGGACGTCGATGGTCGGGGTCGGCTTCTCGGTGCTCGCGGGGACCGCCACGGTGATGCTCCTCAGCTCGGCTTGCACAAGTCGACCTGCTCGACCTCCCTGGATTGGTTCGCCTCCGTCACCAAGGGATGGACGACGAGGCGGGATACTTCTCCGCCTTGCGCGCGTAGGTCAGCTCGTTCACCACGTCGACGACGCCGTCGACGGCAAGGGCGAGGCTCGCCGCGACGGGGATGATCGTGTCGAGCTCGACCTGGCCGCTCAGCGTCACGACACCGTCCTCGACATCGACATGGACGTTGCGCGGGCTTTCCCACAGTGTCTTGACGACGACCTCGTTGACGACCTCATCGCGGATGTCGTCATCGGAGCGCAGGAACGGGATCAGCAGGTCGAACCGGCTGACGACTCCGACGAGCCGGTTCTGCTCGTCCACGACCGGCAGTCGCTTGATCTTGTGCCGCGCCAGCAGTCGGGCGGCCCCGGCGAGGTTGTGGTGCGGTGAGGTCGTCAGTGCCGGAGTGTTCATCAGCTCGCCGGCGGTGTCGCCTTCGGCCTTGCGCCGCTCGCTGCGGTGTCGGCGACCGCGGAACGCGGACTGTGCGTGGTCGTCGTAGTAGAGGTCCTTCCGTTCCTCCTTGGGCAGGAGGTCCGCTTCGGAGACGACACCCACGACGTGACGGTCGTCGTCCAACACTGGTACACCGCTGATGTTGTGCCGAGCGAGGGTCTCGACGACGTCCTTGAAAGGCGTGTCGACGTGGACCGTGACCACGTTGGTGGTCATGACGTCACTGACGTGGGTGTGCTTCATCGTGTGACTCCTTGATCGCTGGCTGAGCTGCTCACCGCCACCACTGGCGCCGCCGTGGTCGGACGGACCCGGTGCAATCGGTGTGCAACACCGGTTCACTCCTGACGTCTCTCTTCGACTTCAGTGCACGCCACCTGGTCCATGCCCAGCAGAGGCGTAGCGCGCGGAACCGTGGGACCAATGTCCCGACGTGGCGGACCGCGCGTCTCTGCCCGGCCTCCGAGGCTTCGGCCAGGCTCGAGGAGACACAGGGGAGGGATGCCACATGGCCGGAGAAGACAGCCCGCGGATCGTGGTCGGTGTCGACGGCTCGGAGCCGTCGAAGGAGGCGTTGCGCTGGGCTGCCCGACAGGCCGAGCTGGTCGGCGGAAGCCTGGACGCGGTGGTTGCGTGGGAGTACCCGCCGAGCTACTACGGCTGGGTGCCCGAGATCGATGTCGCCAAGTTCCACGAGCAATCGGACGCGACGTTCGCCGGGACGCTGAAGGAGGTGTTGGGCAGCGAACCCACAGTCGAGGTGCGACGGCACGTCCGGGAGGGGGATCCGGCGACCGTGCTGCTCGACGTCGCTAATGGAGCCGAACTGCTGGTCGTCGGTAACCGCGGGCACGGCGCGTTCATTGGTGCGCTGCTCGGATCGGTGAGTTTCCGGTGCGTCCACCACGCGACCTGCCCCGTGGTGGTTGTGCACGCCGGCGGTGACCGAGATGCATGACCGCTACCCGGTGCGGGTCGAGGCCGAGCTCGATGACCGGTTGTCTCGCTGGCTCTGGCTGGTGAAGTGGTTGTTGGCGCTCCCACACTTCATAGTGCTGTTCTTCCTGTGGATCGCCTTCCTCGCGGTCAGTGTGATCGCCTTTTTCGCCATCCTGGTGAGCGAGCAGTACCCGCGCGGGCTCTTCGATTTCAACGTCGGCGTGCTTCGCTGGTCCTGGCGGGTGGCGTACTACGCGTATGGTGCGCTCGGCACCGACCGCTACCCGCCGTTCTCGTTGGATGAGGAACCGGACTACCCGGCGCGCCTGTACGTCGACTATCCGGAGCGGTTGTCGCGTGGGTTGGTGCTCGTCAAGTGGTGGCTGCTTGCGATACCGCACTACCTGATCACGGGGCTGTTCGTCGGCGGTGCGGCGTTCGGTGGCCGCGTCAGTGACGTCGCGGGCGACGCCTACACGTGGAGCGGCCCGGGTCTCATCGGGCTGCTGGTCTTCTTCGCAGCCGTGGCGCTTGCGTTCACCGCTCACTATCCGAGGGGAATCTTCGACCTGATCGTGGGCCTCAACCGCTGGGTGTACCGGGTTGCGGGCTACGCGGCCTTGATGACCGACCGGTACCCACCGTTCCGTCTCGACATGAGCGGCTAGGAGCCGGCGGCCCCGATGGGGGCAACCGGCAGCGAGCCGGTAGAAGGCTGACCAGTGGAGGACGCCGGCGCCATGACGCACGTTGGCCATGGACTGTCCGGCGGAGAGGCGGCGACCCGGCGGCGCCGTGACGGCCCGAACGTTCTGCCGACCACGCGACCGCCTTCACCGGCCGTGCTGTTGCTGCGGCAGCTGGTGCACTTCTTCGCGGTGCTGCTTTGGGTAGCGGCGGTGCTGGCGCTGGTTGGTGGGATGCCGCAGCTGTCGGTGGCGATCGTGGTCGTGGTCGTCGTCAATGGTGTGTTCGCCTTCGTTCAGGAGTACCGGGCCGACCGCGCCGGCAGGCGGCTCAAGGATCTGTTGCCGGCTCGTGTGACTGTCCGCAGAGACGGTCACAGGAGTGTGATCGACGCCACGGACCTCGTGGTCGACGACGTGGTGCTGCTGGATGCCGGCGACCGCATCTCGGCAGATCTGGAACTCATCGAGGCACACGGCCTCGCCATCGACGAGTCCATGCTGACCGGCGAGAGCGTCCCCGTGCGACGGGACACCGGTGGCGCGGTGTACGCAGGGACGTTCGTGGTCGAAGGCGAGGCGGTGGCACGCGTCACCGCGACAGCGGGCAAGACCCGGATCGCCGGCATCGCCGCACTGACCCGCCAGGCGCACAGGCGGCCGAGCCCGCTGGCGAATCAGCTGCGCCGCGTAGTCGCGATCGTGGCGGCAATCGCGGTGGCGGTCGGCGCAGCGTTCTTCGGCGTGGCCGTTGCGCTGGGAATGCCGCCGACCGATGGCTTCCTGCTCGCCGTCGGCGTGACGGTCGCGCTGGTGCCGGAAGGGTTGTTGCCGACCGTCACCTTGTCGCTCGCCCGGGCCGCGCAGCGGATGGCGCGCCGGAAGGCGCTGGTTCGGCGGCTCGAGTCGGTGGAGGCACTCGGCTCGACGACCTTCATCTGCACCGACAAGACCGGCACCTTGACCCGCAACGAGATGACCGTGGTCGAGCTGTGGACACCGGCGGGTACCGCGACCGTCGACGGCTCGGGCTACGCTCCCGCCGGACAGGTCCATGGCGACGCGGCGGTCATCGACCAGCTGCGACGCCTTGCGGTCACCGCGTACCGGTGCTCGAACGGACGGGTGGTCGAGAAGCACGGCGGCTGGCGTCCGGTCGGGGACCCGATGGAAGCCGCACTGCACACCTTGGCGCTCAAGCTGGGTGTCGACGTCGCCGGCGGCGACGGTGCCGGTGATCCAGTCCAGGTAGTGCGACGCTACCCGTTCGACACCCGGCGCCGCCGAGCGTCGGTGCTCACCGTCGACGGGTTGCACCTGAAGGGGGCACCCGATTCGGTGCTGCCGAGATGTGTGTCCACCCATGGCGCCGCCGCGGTGCTGGACGCGATGACCGCACGTGGGTTGCGGGTGCTCGCCGTTGCGCACCGCCCGGCAGCGGACCTGCCACCTGACGCTGACGACGCGGAGCGTGACCTGACGCTGCTGGGTCTGGTGGGCCTGGAGGACCTGCCGCGCGACGATGTCGCCGACGCGATCGCGTCGTGTCATCGCGCGGGCATCCGGCTAGCGATGGTCACCGGGGACCATCCCGCGACCGCGCGGGCGGTGGCCGTCGAGGTGGTTCTGGGTGCGGACCCGCTCGTCGTCTCCGGCGCCGAGCTGCCCGCCGACGAGCTCGCACTGGGGGAGCTGCTGGATCGTGACGGTGTGGTCGTCGCCCGGGTCACGCCGGCGGACAAGCTCCGTATCGCCTCAGCACTGCAGCGTCGTGGGCACATCGTGGCGATGACCGGAGACGGTGTCAACGACGGTCCAGCGTTACGGCAGGCCGATATCGGTGTGGCTATGGGTGCGTCCGGAACTGATGTCGCGCGTGAGGCAGCCGACCTTGTCCTGCTCGACGACCACTTCGCGACCGTAGTCGCCGCGGTGGAGCTCGGCCGCGCGACGTTCGCGAACATCCGTCGCTTCCTCACTTACCATCTCACGGACAACGTCGCGGAGCTGGTGCCGTTCGCCGCATGGGCGCTTAGCGGTGGACACCTGCCGCTGGCGCTCACGGTGCTACAGATCCTCGCGCTCGACATCGGCACCGACCTCCTACCGGCGCTCGCCCTAGATGAGTGATTCCTTGAAGGGCCTGGGCGCGTCGTGGCCGTGGATGTGGGGGAGGGTGTTCATGTTCGATGTGTGAGCAAAGATCTGAACACCCTCCTGACCGCACTGTACGTGTTGATCGACGATCACGTGG